>DATIBR010000035.1 GCA_035457425.1 Terriglobales bacterium | reverse complement strand
CGTAGTACTCGCCCGCCCGGATGTGCTGCCGGTCCACGTAGTCCATGGAGGCCAGCGTGCACGCGGCCAGCACCAGCGCGACCACGGCGTGGAAGAACGTGCTGAAGGCATCCACGCGCACCATGAAGAAGAACCCGTGCCCGGGCGACGACGCCTGGTACCAGGTGGCGAGAAACGCGGCCACCGCGCCGGCGAACGCGAGCCAGCCGAGCGGCTTGCGGCTCGCGCCTTTGGCGAAGAACGGCTCGGCCATCATCACGAGCAGGCCAAAGCCCGCGAGCACCAGTTCGGGCAGGATGGCGACGTAGTCGGCGGACTGGATGGGATTCATCGCGGCATCCCTCCGTACACCGCCTGCGCGAGCCGCTCCAGCGCGGGCAGCATCTGGCGGATGCCGCCTTCGATGGTCGCGAGCCAATACCACGGCGCGATGCCCATCAGCAGCGCCGCGACCGCGGTGGGCCAGAGCGCGAGCCGCTCGCGGCCGTCGAGGTCGGCGAGCCGCGCGTTGTGCTCGTCGGTGATCCCGCCGTAGAAGACGCGCTGGTACATCCACAGCATGTAGGCGGCGCTCCAGATCACGCCGGTCGCGGCGAGCACGCCCCAGACGGTCCGCGCCTGGAACGCGCCGCCGAGGATGAGGAACTCGCCCACGAAGCCGTTGAGCAGCGGCAGCCCGATGGACGACAGTGTCACCACCAGGAAGAAGGTGGCGTAGATCGGCATCGGCGTGGCGAGACCGCCGTAGTTGCGGATCTCGTAGGTGTGCCGGCGCTCGTACAGCATGCCGGCGAGCATGAACAGCGCGCCCGTCGAGACGCCGTGGTTCAGCATTTGGTAGACCGCGCCGTTCAGGCCCATGGTCGTGAGGCTGAAGATGCCGAGCACCACGAACCCCAGGTGGCTGACCGAGGAGTACGCGATCAGTTTCTTCATGTTGGGCTGCACCATGGCGACCAGCGCGCCATAGATGATGCCGATGATGGCCAGCACCGCGATCCAGGGCGCGTGGTAGCGCGCCTGCTCGGGGAAGAGCCCGACGTTGAAGCGCAGCAGGCCGTAGGTGCCCATCTTGAGCAGCACGCCGGCCAGCAGCACCGAGCCGGCGGTGGGCGCTTCGACGTGCGCGTCGGGCAGCCAGGTGTGCAGCGGGAACAGCGGCACCTTCACGGCGAACGCGATGAAGAAGCCGAGGAACAGCCAGAGCGACGCCGAGGCCGCGCTCGGATTCGACTTCACCAGCTCACGGATGGTCACGTAGTCGAAGGTTCCGAGATGCGCGTACAGCCAGATGATGGCCGCCAGCATGAACACCGACGCGATAGCGGTGTACAGGAAGAACTTGACCGCGGCATACACGCGGCGCTCGTGCCCGTAGATGCCGATCAGCAGCGCCATCGGGATGAGCGTCGCTTCCCAGAAGACGTAGAAGAGGAAAAGGTCGAGCGCGACGAAGACACCGATCATCGCCGTCTCGAGCACCAGCAGCAGGACGTAGAACTCCTTCACGCGATGCCCGATCGAGTGCCACGAGACCAGCACGCTGAGCGGCACCAGGAACGTGGTGAGGACCACCAGCCAGAGCGAGATGCCGTCCACGCCGAGGTGGAAGTTGATCGCCGGGCTGGTGATCCAGGGCGCGTTGTACTCGAACTGGAATTGCGGGAAGCCCTCGATGTAGCCGGGCTTCCAGTGCCAGACGAGATGCAGCGACACCACGAACGTGACCAGCGAGACGCCGAGCGCGAACCACCGCTCCGCGATGACCTTGCGCGGAAATACCGCGAGCAGGAGCGCGCCCAGCGCCGGCAAAAACGTGATGACGATGAGGATGACGGCGTTGATCTGCGCGATCACCGGCGCACCCCCAGCCAGATCATGTAGGCCAGCACGCAGGCGGCGCCCGTGGCGATCCAGCCGGCGTACGAGCGGACATTGCCGCTCTGCATGCGCCGCACGCCGTCGGAGACGTCCTGTGCGCCCTGCGCCGCGCTGTTGACCGTGCCGTCGATCAACCCGACGTCCACGCCGCGCCAGAAGACGTAAGTCGAGAGCCCGATGAGCGGGCGCACGACCGCGGTGTTGTAGAACTCGTCGACGTAGTACTTGTCGCGGACCGCGGCGTAGAGCATGCCGAGCGTCGCGGTGATCTTCTCGGGCAGGTCGCGACGCTTCCAATAGAGCAGCCACGCGAAGAACAGGCCGAGCGCGGCCGCGCCGACCGAGGCGATCGTGAGCAGCCACTCCATGCGGCGCTCGTGTTCGAGGTCCGCGGGATTCGCGGGCGCGCCGGGATGTCCCGGCTCGGCCGCGGCCGGCAACTCCTCGGAGGTCGGCTGGATGACCGGCGCGAGGAACGAATCGAACTGGTTGTGTCCGCCGAGCGCATGCGGGATGCCGACCCAGCCGCCGACGACGGAAAGCGCCGCCAGCAGCACCAGCGGAGCAAGCATGATCCACGGACTTTCGTGCGGCTCGCCGTGGCCGTGGGCATCGTGCGCGGCGCCGTGTCCGTGGCCGGCGTGCTCGCGGCCTTCGCGCGCCGCGCCACGGTAGTCGCCGAAGAACGTCAGGAACCACAGCCGGAACATGTAGAAAGACGTCAGGAGCGCGGTAAGCAGCGCAATCCCCCACAGCAGGTAGTTCAGGCCTTCGCCCGCGACCGGGCGCAGCGCCGGGCTCGACCACGCCTTCCACAGGATCTGGTCCTTGGAGAAGAAGCCCGCCAGCGGCGGGAAGCCGGCGATGGCGAACGTGCCGGCGGTCATCACCCAGAAGGTGATCGGGATCTTCGTGCGCAAGCCGCCCATGCGGCGCATGTCCTGTTCGCCGGAGAGCGCGTGGATGACCGAGCCGGCGGCGAGGAACAGCAGCGCCTTGAAGAAGGCGTGCGTCATCAGGTGGAAGATGCCGGCGGAGTATGCGGCCACGCCGCAGGCCATGAACATGTAACCGAGCTGCGAGATGGTGGAGTAGGCCAGGACGCGCTTGATGTCGGTCTGCGCCATGCCGATCGTGGCGGCGAACAGCGCGGTCAGGCAGCCGATGATGGCGACCACCGTGAGCGCGATCGGCGAGCGCGAGAACATCGGGTTGGAGCGCGCGATCATGTAGATGCCCGCGGTCACCATGGTCGCGGCGTGGATGAGCGCGCTGACCGGCGTCGGGCCTTCCATCGCGTCGGGCAGCCACACGTAGAGCGGCAGCTGCGCCGACTTGCCCGTCGCGCCGACCATCAGCAACAGCGAGACGGCGGTCAGCAGGCCGGCGCCGGCGGTCTCGACGGGAAGCTGCGAGACCCTTGCGAAGACCCCGCCCGGTCCCCCGAAATCCAGCGTGCCGAAGTTCTTGATCAGCAGGAACATCCCCAGCAGGAACCCGAAGTCGCCGACGCGGTTCACGAGGAACGCCTTCTTGCCCGCGTTGGCGGCCGAGTCGCGCAGGAAGAAGAAGCCGATCAGCAGGTACGACGCCAGCCCCACCCCCTCCCACCCGACGAACATCAGCAGGTAGTTGTCCGCCAGCACAAGCGTCAGCATGAAGAACATGAAGAGGTTCAGGTAGCTGAAGAAGCGGTAGTACCCGCCCTCGTGCTCCATGTACCCGACCGAGTACACGTGGATGAGGAAGCCGACCCCGGTCACGACCAGCAGCATCACCAGCGAGAGCTGGTCGAGATAGAAGGCGAAGTTCGCCTGGAAGGCGCCGGACCTGATCCAGGGCGCGAGCGTCTCCGTGTAGGGAACCTTGGCAAGGCCGGCGAAGCGCGTTGCCACCACCAGGGCCCACGCGAACGCCGCGCCGGAGAACCCGACGCCGACCGCCGCCACTGCCTGCTTGGGGAAGCGCCGGCCCAGCAGCCCATTGACGGCCGCGCCCGCCAGCGGCAGCAGCACGATGAGCCAGAGATGAAGGTTCGGCGTCATAGCTTCAGCAGGTCCACGTTGTCGACGTTCAGCGTCTCGCGCGTGCGGAAGACCGAGATGATGATGGCCAGGCCGACGGCGGCTTCCGCCGCCGCCACCACCATCACGAAGAAGACGAACACTTCACCCGAGAGCTGCTTCCATTGGTAGGCGAACGCGACGAACGACAGGTTCACCGCGTTCAGCATCAGCTCGATGGACATGAAGATGGTGATGATGTTGCGCTTCAGCAGAAAGCCGACCACGCCACAGGAGAACAGCACGGCGCTCAGGACCAGGTACCAGGAGGTCGGGACCATCAGCGCTCCTCCCGGCGGGCAAGCACGACCGCGCCCATGATGGCGATCAGGATCAGCACCGACGTGACTTCGAAGGGCAGCAGGAAGTCGCGGAAGAGCAGCCGTCCGATCTCCTTGGGGCCGCCGATGAAGTCGCCCAGCGCGACCTGGCCGGTGTTGCGCGTGACCACGTAGGCGAGCGCGCCCGCGATGACCGTGACCGCCGGCAGGCCGAAGACCAGCGCGACGCGGCTGCCCTTCGTCAGCTCTTCTTCACCCGCGTTCAGCAGCATGATGGTGAACACGAACAGCACCATGATGGCGCCGGCGTAGATGATGACCTGCACGGCGGCGACGAACTCCGCCCCCAGCAGCAGGTACAGCAGCGCGAGCGAGCCCATCACCACGATCAGCGACAGCGCCGAGTTGATGGGGTGCCGCTGCGCCAGCAGGTTGATCGCTGCCGCCACGCAGACGCACGCGAACACGAGGAATAGCACCTGGTGCAGCATCAGCCCCACCGCGCGACGAGCAGGCTCGTCAGTAGCAGGTTAGCGATGGCGATCGGCAACAGCACCTTCCAGCCGAAAGCCATCAGTTGGTCATAGCGGAAGCGCGGCAGCGTGCCGCGGATCCAGATGTAGAGAAAAATGAACAGGAAGATCTTCACCGCGAACCACAGCAGCGGGACGAAGCTCTGCACCACGGCCGGCAGGAACGGGAGCGCCGGACCGTGCCACCCCCCGAAGAACAGCAGCGTCGCCACGCACGCGACGGTGAACATGTTGGTGTACTCCGCCATGAAGAACATGGCGAACTTCATCGAGCTGTACTCGGTGTGGTATCCGGCGACCAGTTCCGTCTCGGCTTCCGGCAGGTCGAACGGGATGCGATTCGTCTCCGCGAACGCCGCGCACAGGTAGACGAAGAACCCGAAGATCTGCGGGAAGATGTACCACTTCGGGATGAACCCGAACCAGGTGCCCGATTGCCCGTCCACGATGGTCCGCAGGCTGAGACTGCCCGCGAGCATCAGCACGCCCAGCAGCGAGAGGCCGAGCGACGCTTCGTAGCTCACCATCTGCGCGCTCGCGCGCAGCGAGCCCAGCAGCGAATACTTCGAGTTCGAGGACCATCCGGCCAGCGCGACGCCGTAGACCGCCAGCGAGGTCACGCCCAGCAGCACGAGCAAGGCGATGTTGACGTCGGTGATCTGCGCCCAGGTGCTGTACCTGCCGAAGCGCAGCTCCTCGCCGAACGGGACCACCGCGATAGACATGAGCGCCAGCGCGACCGAGATCATCGGCGCGGCGATGTACAGCGGTTTGTAGACGTTCGCCGGGACCAGGTCTTCCTTGAGGATGAACTTGATGCCGTCGGCCAGCGGTTGCAGCAGTCCGAACGGGCCGACGCGGCTGGGGCCCCAGCGATTCTGCATGCGGCCCACCACCTTGCGCTCCAGCCACACCGCGTAGGCGACGCACGTCAGAAGAATGACGACCACGACCACGCTCTTCACGAGGCTGAGGAGGACGAATTGTGCCCAGTCCGGCATTTGTCGCTGTCACATCCGTCGCCGCCTGCCGCGGCTCAGGATGACACTTCAAGTAACCCTTGAACTGCTGAAAGCTTCAGTCCGCCGCCGCGCCTGCGGGCGCTTTGCGCCGGCTCTCGACCACCGAGTTCAATGCATGCGAATAACGGCCCAGCGTCCCGGAGGTGAAGAGCGTGTCGTTCGATGGCCGGATGGCGGCGGCATCCTGCGCCGCGCCGCCGTGTCCACCGGTGAGCGCGTGCGTCGCGACGTCGTTGCCGGCGACCAGGTTCACGCGCGATGCCTGGTAGCCCGGCACGATGCGCTGCATCTCGTCGAGGATCGCGCTCGGGTCGAACGGGCTGAGCTTCGGCTCCAGTCCCTGCGCCTTCAGCCACACGGAGTGGCGGTCCGCCTCGCCGGACTGCGCGCCGCGCGACTGTCCCATGTCGGCTTCCAGGCCGCCGCGGCCGAAGGGCACGAGCTTGCGCACGTCGAACCCCATGCGCTCGGCGATGCGCACGATGATCTCGAAATCCGGCTTGGTGCCGGTCACGTCGCCGGCCTTCTGCACCAGCTGCAGGTCGCCGGCGGTGTTGGTGAAGGTGCCGGACTTCTCGTAGGCGCAGGCCGCCGGCAGCACCACGTCGGCGATGGCCGCGGTCTCGGTGAGGAACAGGTCCTGGACCACGAGGAACGGCTTCGAGAGGACGAACGGATCGAAGTCGAAGCGCGCGACCGGGTTCGAGCCCACGACGTACAACGCCTTGAGCTTGCCGTCCGCGGCGGCCTTCGTCATCTGCGCGATGCTCATCCCGGGCGCGCCGGGAAGTTCGGCGCTCCACTCGCGCGCGAAGTGCTCGGCGCGGCCGACAGGCGTGTAGCCGGGCAGCAGGTCGGGGTAGAGGCCCATGTCGGCGGCGCCGCGCGAGTTGGCGTAGTCGCCGAGCGCGATGAGGCGCGCCTTGGGGAGCGATGAAGCGAATTGCGCGAGCGCGGCGACGTCCGCTCCGCGCACCTCCGCGCCGAACATGATGACGAGCTCCTGCTCGGCTTTGGCCTTGTCGCGCAGCGCGTGGAGCGTCTCCTTGGTGGTGCCTTCGCGCAGCAGCGAGCTGGCGGCGGAGTCGTCGCCCGCGAGGAACTTGATGAGCGCGGAGTAGCTGCCGTCCGCGATGTGCGCGAAGACGGCGGACTGCCGGCGCAGCTTGATGGGCTGCGCGTTCGCGGTGTAGAGCCGCGCCTTGTGCAGGCGGACATTCGACCGGATCTGCCACGCCAGCAGCGGATGCTGCTCGGTCGCGTCGTTGCCGATCAGCAGCATCGCCGGCGCGCTGAAGACGTCGCGCATGGTGGCAGTCGCGCCGGACTTCCCGTGGAGCGCGGCGGCCAGGGCAGGGAAGTCGGCGGTGCGGTGGTGGTCGATGTTGTTGGTGCCCAGCACCACGCGCGCGAACTTCTGCAGCAGGTACGCTTCTTCGTTGGTCGTGCGGGTGGAGCCGATGACGCCGATGGCCTGTCCGCCGCCTTCCCTGTCCCGCACCTCGCGGAACTTGTGCCCGACCAACTCGAGCGCTTCTTCCCAGGATGCGGGGCGGAGATGGCCGTCTTTGCGGACCAGCGGCTGCGTGATGCGGGCGTCGTGGTGGACGAAATCGAACGCGTAGCGGCCCTTGATGCAGAGGAAGTCGCCGTTGACGCCGCTCTTGTCGCGGTTGTCACCGCGTACGATCTGCATGCCGTCCTGGTGCCGGCGGACGCCGAGCGTGGTCTTGCAGCCGTCCCCGCAGTGCGTGCAGATCGTGCCGACGTGCTTCATCTCCCACGGCCGCGTCTTGTAGCGGTACGCGCCGGAGGTGAGCGCGCCCACCGGGCAGATGTCGATGCACATCCCGCACTCTTCGCACTCCAGGTGGTCTTCCTTGTTCGGCGCGATGACCGACGACACGCCGCGGCCCTGCACGCCCAGCGCCCACACGTCCATGCCCTCGCCGCAGACGCGCACGCAGCGGTAGCACAGGATGCAGCGCGGGCGATCGAAGAAGACGACCGGCGACCACTGCTGCTCCTCCTTGTGCTGCTTGCCCTCCATGTAGCGCGACTCGGCCGCGCCGTACTTGAAGGTCATGTCCTGCAGTTCGCACTCGCCGCCCGCGTCACAGACCGGGCAATCGAGCGGATGGTTCCCGAGCAGCAGTTCGACCATCGACTTGCGCGCCTGCCGCACCTTCTCGGAGTCGGTGGTGACCACCATGCCGTCGGTGATGGGTACCGTGCAGGCCGTTTGCATCTTCGGCATCTTCTCGATCTCGACCAGGCACATGCGGCAGGCGGCCTGGAGCGAGAGCCCGGGGTAGTAGCAGAAGGCGGGCACTTCGATGCCCACGCGCTTGCACGCCTCGATCAGCAGCGTGCCCGCGGGCGCGGTCAGCTTCTTTCCGTCGACGGTGATGGTGACGTCTGGCATCAGTGGCTCAGCACCGGTAGCAGTTGTTTCTCTTCTTCATGCCCGTAAGGGCACGGCCTGCCGTTCAGGTGGTCTTCGAACTCGCTCCGCCACTTCTTGACGATGGAGATGATGGGCATGGCGGCGGCGTCGCCGAGCGGGCAGAAAGTGCGGCCCAGCATGTTCTCGGCGAGGTATTGGATGTTGTCGATGTCCTTCTTCAACCCGCCGCCGGCGTGGAAGCGCGTGAGCGTCTTCTTCAGCCAGTCGGTGCCTTCGCGGCACGGGATGCACCAGCCGCACGACTCGTGCTGGTAGAACTTGATCACGCGCTGCGCGAACTTCACCATGCAGGTGGTGTCGTCGAGCACCACGACGCCGCCGGAGCCGAGGAACGTCCCGATCTTCGCGCAGGAGTCGAAGTCCATCGGCAGGTCGATCTCTTCCGGCTTGAGCATCGGCGTCGACGACCCGCCGGGCACGACTGCCTTGAGCTGGCGCCCGTTCGGGATGCCGCCCGCGACCTCGTAGATCATCTTCTTCAGGTTGTAGCCGAGCGGCAGCTCGTACACGCCCGGCTTGGCGACGTGGCCGCTCAAGCAGAACAGCCGCGTCCCGCCGTTCTTCGGCGTGCCCAGGTTGGCGTACCACTCGCCGCCGCCCATGATGACGTGCGGCACCGACGCCAGTGTCTCCACGTTGTTGATGACGGTCGGCCCGCCCCACAGCCCGACGACCGCGGGGAAGGGCGGCCGGATGCGCGGGATGCCGCGCTTGCCCTCCAGCGACTCCATCAGCGCCGACTCTTCGCCGACCTCGTAGGCGCCGGCGCCGGTGTGCCAGTAGACGTCGAGGTCCCTGCCACTCCCGAAGATGTTCTTGCCGAGGAAGCCCTTGGCGTAGGCGTCGGCGAGCGCCTTGCGCATGATGTCGACCAGGTACCGGTACTCGCCGCGGATGTAGATGTATCCGGTCTTCGCGCCGATGGCGAGCGCGGCGATCATCACGCCTTCGATGACCGCGTGCGGGTCGTGCTCCAGGATGAGCCGGTCCTTGCAGGTGCCTGGCTCGCTTTCGTCGCCGTTGCACAGCACGTACTTCGGCTTGGCCGATTCCTTCGGCACGAACGACCACTTCATTCCGGCGGGGAAGCCGGCGCCGCCCCGCCCGCGCAGGTTCGACGCCTTCATCTCGTTGATGATCCCGTCCGGCCCGAGCGCCAGCGCCTTCTGCACGGCCTGGTAGCCGTCGAGCTCGAGATAGCGCTCGATGTTCGCCGCGCCCTTGCCGAAGCGCGCGCTCACGACCTTCTTCTCGTCGGGATGTGAGACCAGGTCCGCCACTATTGTTTCGCCTTGTTCTCGTACTCCTCCAGGATCTTGTCCACTTTCTCCCTCGTCAGGTTCTCGTGGAAGTCATAGTTCACCTGCATCGCGGGGCCCCAGGAGCAGGCGCCGATGCATTCGACCTCTTCCAGCGAGAACACGCCGTCGGCCGTCGTCTGCTTGTGGCCGATGCCGAGCTGCTTCTTGCAGTGCGCGAACACGCCCTCGGCGCCGCGCAGCATGCACGAAATGTTGGTGCAGACCTGCACGTTGAACTTCCCGCGCGGCTTGGTCGTCAGCATGGAGTAGTAGCTGATGACGTTGCGGATCTCGAGCTCCGGCAGGTCGGTCTTCTCGGCGAGATACGCGATCGCCTCGCGGCTCAAGTACCCCAGCTCGTCCTGCGTGTAGAGCAGCATCGGGACGAGGAACGACCGCCGCGTCGGGTACTCCTTCATCTTCTCGGTGAAGAAGGCGTCGAGTTTTTCCGATACCGGAGGCATCAGCGGTCCACGTCTCCCAGCACGATGTCGATGGAACCGATGGCCGCGACCACGTCGGCGATCAGCTTGCCCTCGCACATCTTTGCCAGCGATTGCAGGTTGGCGAACGAGGGCGCGCGCACGTGCACACGGTAGGGCTTCGGAGTGCCGTCGCTCACGATGTAGAAGCCGAGCTCGCCGCGCGGCGACTCGATGGCCTGGTACACCTCGCCCGCCGGTACGTTGAAGCCTTCGGTCACGATCTTGAAGTGGTAGATGAGCGCTTCCATCTGCGTCTTCATCTTCTCGCGGTCCGGCAGGACGACGTGCGGCGCATCCGCCTTGATCGGGCCACTCGGCATGCCGTCGAGCGCCTGCAGCACGATCTTGTTGGACTCCCGCAGCTCCTCCACGCGCACCAGGTAGCGCGCGTAGACGTCGCTCTCGGTCGCGACCGGCACCTTGAACTGGAACTTCTCGTAGCCGGAATACGGCATGTCCCGCCGCAGGTCCCAATCCACGCCGGCCGCGCGCAGGCACGGGCCGGTGACGCCGATGGCGCGCAGGTCGTCCGCGCTCATGTACCCCACGCCCTTCGTCCGCCGCGTCCAGATCGGGTTGTGCGTCAGCAGGTCCTCGTACTCGTCGATGCGCTCCGGGAACTTGTCGGCGAAACCGCGCACGCGCTGGAACCAGTCCAGCGGGACCTCCAGCGCGAGCCCGCCGACGCGCATGTAGTCGGTGAACATGCGCTGTCCGCCCACGGCTTCGAACAGCCGCAGGATGTCTTCGCGCTCGCGGAAGCAGTACAGGAACACCGACATCGCGCCGATGTCGAGCGCGTGCGTCCCCAGCCAGACCAGGTGCGACGAGATGCGCTGCAGCTCGTTGAGCAGCACGCGCATGACCTGCGCGCGCGCCGGGATCTCGAGCCCGAGCAGCTTCTCCACCGCCAGGCAGAACCCGAGCTCGTTGTGGAAGGGCGCCAGGTAGTCCATGCGGTCCGCCAGCGGGACGCCCTGCTGGTAGAACTTGGCCTCGTAGGTCTTCTCGATGCCGGTGTGCAGGTAGCCGATGTCGGGGACCATGCGCACGATGCTCTCGCCGTCCACCTCGAGCAGCAGCCGCAGCACGCCGTGCGTGGAGGGATGCTGCGGCCCCATGTTCAGGATCATGGTGCGTTCCTGCCCGGAGTCGAGCACCGGCGTGGGCGTGAGGTGCGCCATCAGCGATACCCCTCCACCGGATAGTCCTTGCGCAGCGGATGGCCTTCCCAGTCGTCCGGCATCAGGATGCGCCGCAGGTCGGGGTGGCCGACGAAGTGGATCCCGAACAGGTCGAAGATCTCGCGCTCGTAGAAATTCGCCGACGGCCACACGCTGGTCACCGATTCGATCGCCCCGTCTTCCGCCAGGCGCACCTTGAGCCGCACCCGTGCCTTCCGCGGGATGGAGAGCAGGTGATACACCACTTCGAACCGCGGCACGCTGGGGTGCCAGTCGACGCAGGTGACGTCGGCGAGGAAGTTGTATTGCGTCGCGGCGTCGTCGCGCAGCAGCGCCACGGCTTCGCGGATGAACGCGCGGTCGATCCAGATGGTCAGCTCATCGCGGTCGAGCTTCGCGTCGGGGATGGCCTCGGCGTTCGCGGCCACCAGGCGTGCGACCTCCGGCCGGTCCTTGAGCGGTTCGATCCCGGTGACCGCCGGCGTGAGCGGCATCTAGCGGCTCCCCGCGCGATCGGAGAGGCCGACGAGTTGATCGGTGTCGGCGACGGCCCAGTCGAACACGCCCTTCTTCCATATATAGAAGAAGCCGCCCAGGATCACGACCACGTACACCAGCATCTCCCAGAAGCCGAACATCTTCAGTTCGTCGCGCAGCAGCACCGCCCACGGGTACAGGAAGATGGCTTCTACGTCGAACAGGATGAACAACATAGCGACCAGGTAGAACTTCACCGAGAAGCGCTGGCGGGCGTCGCCCACCGGGATCATGCCGCACTCGTAGGGCGCTTGCTTGACCGCGGTCGGCTTATGTTTGCCGAGCAGCCACGACAGCAGCACCATTCCGCCCGCAATACCCGCGGCCACGAGAAACTGGATGAGCAACGGCACGTAGCGGGCGAGATAGTTGTCGGGCATAGGAACCGGTGTATAATCCGCGCCACTTAAGACGGGTGAAACAGTCGAATATAGAAGTCGCGCGGAGTTGAGTCAAGGTAAGCCGCGCGATGGTTCGGGCTGTGTTTCCCGTCACTTACACGACCGCCGATGATCTTCGGATTCAACACCGACATCAAGCACGGCGACACCGTCTACCACGTGCAGAGCGAGGCCCGTAAGGCCGAGAAACTGCTCCAGACGCAGGTCTTTGTGCGCGGCCGCTGCATCGGCAAGAAAGCCAGCTCCTACGCCGAGGCCATGGAAAAGCCCGACTTCACCGAAGAGCACATGCACGACCTGCTGAAATCCCAGCATCGCGGCATGCTCGACGGCATCCGGGAAGGCAGGCTGAACGAGATGCTCGGCCTCGACCCCTCCGGCCAGCCCGCCACGCACGCGGCGCCGGCTGGGAATGGCGCCGCCCCGACGGGGAATGGCGCTGCGCCGGCTGGGAGCGAGACCGCGCCGCCAGCGAATCCCCCGGGACTCATCATCCAGTGGGTGAACGCGGGCGCGGTGTACAAGGAGAGCTCGGTCGTGATGCGCTTCTCCGTCACCGAGAACGGCGCCGGTGTTGCAGGCGCGCAGCTCACGTCGCGGCTGAACGTCGCCAACGACCAGCCCATCTACTCGCAGGCGGTCACCGACGCCGGCGGCAACGCCGAGATGAAGATCTTCCTCGACGAGAACTCGCTCGCCGAGGCTGCCGTGCTGGTGCAGGCCAAGGCGAACGGCCGCCAGGCCACGCGCAAGTTCCTCCTCAAGCGCGGCTAGTCGTCCTCGCGCGCTTTCCATCATCTATAGTGAAGGCATGAAGCTCCGCATCAACGGCGAGGAGCGCTCCTTCGGCCGGCTGGCTTCGCTCGATGCCCTCATCGAGCAGCTCGGCATGAAGGCCGACCGCGTGGCCGTGGAGCTGAATCGCGAGATCGTCGCGCGCGCCAGGTGGGCCGACACCCCGCTGCGCGAAGGCGACCAGCTCGAGATCGTCCACTTCGTCGGGGGAGGGTAGCGTGCGGCGTCTGCTGGGGCTTGTACTGGCTGCTGCGGCGCTGCCGGCGTTTGCGCAAGATGCCACGCCGAAGCAGGACGAAGTGAAGACCGAAGCCGCCTGCTACCAGGACAAGGGCGTCGACGAGTACGTCGCGGAGATCAAGAAGCTACAGACGGAAGCGAAACGCAAGGGACGCTTCGGCGCGACGAGCGTTTGCGTCTTCAGCTTCTGCACCCAGCCCACCACGCACCCCAACGAGGCGCCTCAGGGCTCCGCCATCCCATCGGCCGCTCGCGGCGGCTCGGAGAGCTCCTCGGCGGCCGTCACCTATGATCCGGTGGGAGCGGCCCACAACGTCGAGGTTGGCGATTACTACTTCGCCGACAAGAACTACCGCGGCGCCCTCCTGCGCTACCGCGAGGCGGTCGAGCAGAAACCCGGCGATGCCGCCATCCACCTGCGCATCGGTCGCGCGTACGAGAAGCTCAACGAGAGTGAGCGCGCGTATCTTGCGTACGACGCCGCGGTCAAGCTCGACCCGGCAGGGAAGGGCAGCGCGGACGCGAGGTCGGGCGTCGAGCGCCTCGCCGCCGCATTGAAGAAGGACGGCCGCGAGCCCGAAGCGCTCGCGCGTGACAACCACCCCCAGCCGCCGCCTTGCCTCGCGCCGCCGGCGACTCGCTAGCAAGACCTCAGGCTTCGCCGGCCCCTTCCGCGGCGCGGCCCGCCCATCATTCGCTCGCTGGCCCGATCGCCCGATCGCCCGGCCCCTGTTGACTACCTAGGGTCTCTTTTCTGTTGACAGGACACGTTCGGCGCCTAGAATGTTTCAAACATTTTGCTGGGTGTTTGTTTTAAACATTCGGCGCAAACCATGACGACACGGTTCACATCGAACGAAGTGGTCGAGCTGACGGGCATCACGCCGCGCCAGCTGCAGTGGTGGGACGAGCGCGGCATCGTCGTGCCGCAGCGCGCCGGCCATCGCCGGCTGTATTCGTTCGACGATCTGGCCGAGGTCGCAGTCATCGTCGAGCTCCGCACCAAGGGCTTCTCCCTGCAGCGCGTGCGCAAGGTGATGCGCTTCCTCCAGCGCGAGCTCGGCAAGCGCCTGGTCGAGACCGTGAGCGGCGACTCCGATTACCACCTGCTCACCGACGGCAAGACCATCTACCTCGAGCACTCGGCGCAGGAGATCGTGGACCTGCTGAAGAACGCGCGCCAGCCGATGCTGGCCATCGGCCTGAGCGACGCGGTGCGGCAGATCCGCGCGGAGATCAGGGGCCTGAAGAAGGCGAGCGCGTCGGCGTCGGAAGACCGGGCGCGCAAGCGCCGCCGCGGTTGAATTCATAGAAAGGCAGCAACGGCTTCTTAGGCACCACAGGCAAGGCGTTCCACGGAGGTGAGATGGTCGCGGAACTCAACATCCTGAGCGAATGGATCCCGGAGCAGATGGAGCCGGGAACCCTGTTCGTGCTGGAGAATGCCGGTGACGTGGGCGAGGGCGACGACCCCTACTGGGCCGTGCTCTCCTGCCCGGAGTGCGGGACGCTGGGGCTCATCACGCGCAAGCAGGTGGTCGGACTGATCCCGGTGATCTGCGGCTCCGACAGCTGCTCCGCGCAGTTCCACATCAAGGACGAGGAGATCAAGGTCCGCAAGCCGAGCTAGAAGGCGATCGTTCCGCGGTAGAGACGGCCTGCTGGCCGTCTCTCGGACGTTGGGACGGACGTCCCTACCGGTGTCTCCTGCCTAGTAAACCTGCGCCGTTTCCTGCCTGTTAGAATCCCAAGCTGGATGCCCCTGCAAGCCCCATTCACGGACGTCGAGACCGCGCTCGCCGAGATCCGCGCCGGCCGCATGGTCGTGGTGGTCGACGACGAGGACCGCGAGAACGAAGGCGACCTCACCATGGCCGCCGAGAAAGTGACGCCCGAGGCCATCAATTTCATGGCCCGCTACGGCCGCGGCCTGGTCTGCCTGGCGATGACCGAGGACCGCCTCGACCACCTCCGCATCGGCCCCATGACCGCGGAGAACACCTCGCAGTACGGCACCGCGTTCTGCGAGGCGGTTGACGCCCGCGACGGCGTGACCACCGGCATCTCCGCGCACGACCGCGCCCGCACTATCCACGTCGCCATCGACCCCAAGTCGCGCCCGAGCGACCTGGTGCGCCCGGGGCACATGTTTCCGCTGCGCGCGCGCAGGGGCGGCGTGCTCGTCCGGGCCGGGCAGACCGAGGCCTCCGTCGACCTGGCGCGCCTGGCCGGGATGATCCCCGCCGGCGTCATCTGCGAGATCATGAACGACGACGGCTCCATGGCGCGCGTCCCCGACCTGCTCAAGTTCTGCGCCCAGCACGGCCTGAAGATGCTGACCGTGGCCGAGCTCATTCGCTACCGCATGAAGCACGAGCGCTACGTGCATCGCGTGGGCGAAGCGCTGCTGCCGACCGCCCACGGCGAGTTCCGCATGATCGCCTACGAGAGCCAGCTCGATGGCGAGTCGCACGTCGCCCTCGTCAAGGGCGACGTGGAGCATGCCGGCTCGGCGCCGGTGCTGGTCCGCATGCACTCGCACTGCCTGGTGGGCGACGTCTTCGGCGCGACCTGGTGCGACTGCCATGCCATCATCGAGCGCTCCCTCCAGATGATCGCGGAAGAAGGCCGCGGCGCCCTCATCTACCTGCACCAGACCGGCAAGGGTTTCTCCATCGAGAAGATCGGCGACAAGCCGACGCTGGCCTTCCATCGCGACGTGCGCGAGCCCGCTCATCCCGAGCACCAGCGCAAGACGCAGCGCGAGGTCGGCATCGGCGCGCAGATCCTGAGCGACCTGAACCTGCACCGCGTGCGCCTCCTGACCAACCACCCCCGCAAGATCGCCGCGCTCGAGGGCTACACCATCGAGATCGTCGAGCAGGTCCCGGTCGCGGTCCCCGCCCGTACCGCCCGCTAGAACCTGTCAAGGCCCTGCGCTTTAGCTTTTCTTGCTAAACCATTGAGAAGTGGCGTGATTCAGCCTTGGCTGCGATGTCCGCTTTTGCCCCCGCCGTCGGTCATACTGGGAGTGGCACAGTGTGCCTCACGCAACCACGCTCTTTGAAAACAGATTCACGGTAGAACCACGGTAGGTGGCCCCTTACCGTGGTTTGCAAGCTGCTGATTTCATTGGACAGCAGACCGATAAGTCCCGGTAGATCAAGAACTTGCCCGCAACCACGGTGTTTGAAAAGACTTAGCCCCTCCGCGCTCCCTAACTTGCTGAAAGCAAAAGATCGCTCTTGGGAGAGGGGAGAGGGGGGAGGGGGAGGGGGTGCCCCCGGGACTAGGCTCCGCTCACAAACAACTTGATGAGCCAGAAGCAGACGGCGGCGACCAGCGCCGAGGCCGGGATGGTCAGGATCCACGCCCAGACGATGCGTTGCGCCACGCCCCAGCGCACCGCGGAGAGACGATGCGTAGCGCCGACGCCGATGATGGCGCCGGTGATGGTGTGTGTGGTCGAGACGGGGATGCCGGCGAGTGCGGTCCCGAACAGCGTGATGGCGCCGGCGGTCTCCGCGCAGAATCCGCCGACCGGCTTGAGCTTAGTGATCTTCGATCCCATCGTATGGACGATGCGCCACCCGCCGAAGTAGGTGCCGAGCGCGATGGCCAGGTGGGCGGAGAGGATGATGGGCCACTTGTAGGGGCCCCACTCCGCCTGCATCTGCTCCTTGGTCAGGATGCCGCCGGTGAACAACGCGCCGGCGATGATGCCCATCGTCTTTTGCGCATCGTTGCCGCCGTGTCCCAGCGAGTAGGCGGCGGCGGAGAGCAGCTGGAGCTTTCGGAACCAGTTGTCCACGCCGCGCGGCGACTTGTTCTTCAGGATCCACGAGACCGCGACCATCATCCCCAGCCCGAGCACCAGGCCCATCAGCGGCGCCAGCACGATGAAGAGGAGCGTCTTGTACCAGCCGGCGGGGATGATGACGTGGAGCGTCCACGCCTTGGCGATGGCCGCGCCGGCGTAGCCGCCGATGAGCGCGTGCGACGACGAGGTCGGCAGGCCCCACCACCACGTCAGCAGGTCCCACACGATCGCGCCGATCAGGGCGCAGAGGACCACGTACTGGTTGACGTACTGCAGGTCGATCATGCCCTTGCCGATGGTCTTGGCCACGGCCGTGCCGAGCAGGAACGCGGCGACGAAGTTGAAGAACGCCGCCCAGGCGACCGCGATGCGCGGCGAGAGCACGCGCGTGGAAACAACGGTCGCGATGCTGTTGGCGGCGTCGTGGAAGCCGTTGATGAAGTCGAAGCCCAGCGCGACGGCGACGGTGAGGATCAGCAGCCACTGCTCGGTGGTCACGTCTCAGGCTCCTCGCACGATTCCGGAGTAGGCAACGGGATCAGGCGCTCTTCAGCACGACGCTCTCGAGCACGTTGGCGGCGTCTTCCGCCTTGTCGCTCGCCGTCTCGAGCACTTCATACAGCTCTTTGATCTTGATGAGAGTGATGGGGTCGCGCTCGGTCTCGAACAGCTTGGCGATGGCGTTGCGGGCGATCAGGTCGGCTTCGTTCTCCAGGCGGTTGATCTCCACGCAGGCGTCGAGCACGCCCGAGTGCTTCTCCAGGCCGGCGACGGCCTTGGTGATCTGCTCGCTCTGGCGCACCACCACGTCGGCCAGCGCGGCCGCTTCCGGCGGCACGCGCGTGATCTTGTACATGGTGAGCCGCTCGGCCGCGGCGTGCACGAAGTCGAGCACGTCGTCGATGGTCGCGGCCAGCTTGTGGATGTCCTCGCGGTCGAACGGCGTGATGAACGTCTGGTTGAGCTTGGTCAGGATGGCGTGCGTCATGTCGTCGCCCTTGTGCTCGATGTCGGCGAGTTCCTGCACGCGCACTTCGACGTTCTGGTAATCACCGAGCAGCTGCCGCAGCAGGCGGGCGCCGTCGGTGAGGTTGGTGGACATCTCGTGGAACATGTCGAAGAACTTGGTTTCCCGCGGGATCAGTCGCACCATGCGAGGGCTAGCTCCTTGCAGCGTCGGGGAAGCGCGCTCAAACGCACAAATATCTCATGCGGTCGAGAGCCGGTCAAACCCGCCGGTCATGCGCGATGCTCGAGCGCCCGCAGCTCCTCGCCCGCCCCGCGGAACAGCGCCTTCATCGCCCGCCACACCCAGCGGATCAGCAGGACCAGGACGACCAGCAGGACCGCGACGATGGCGCCCGCGAGATACGGATGCTGCGTGGCAAACCACGTCAGCCCCACCGCGACCAGGTCTTCCGCCAGGCTGAGCAGGCTGTTGGAGACCGGCTCCGGCGAGGGACTGACGGCAGCCCGCGCCGCGATCTTGCCGCTGTGCGCGGCGAAGGCGATGGCCGCGCCCAGAGCCGTAGCCAGCACTTGGTCGGCAGGGGAGAGCTGCGCGGTAGCGCCCCAGGCGATGAGCGCGGCGACGGGCACGCGCACGAACGTCTGCAGCGCGTTCCACAGCAGGTCGAATGCCGGGATCTTGTCGGCGAAGAACTCGACCGCGAACAGCAGCGCGGCGATACCGATGACCCACCAGCTGGCGATCATGTGCAGCGCCGGCGGGAGGTCGAACAAGCCGGCTCGCGACAACAGGCCGAGCGTCGCGACCGTGGCATACACGTTCAGGCCGGCGGCGAAGCTGGCGGCGACCAGGACGCCGAGCAGGTGCGCGGTATTGAGGTCCCACGACATCGTGCGGCAAGGATTTTAGATGCCGCGGCGGCAGCGGGCAGAGTGCCCGGAAAGCAAAAGGCCGTCCGCCGCGGCGGACGGCCCGTGCAGATCCCGCGGTTAGAGGGTGGACTCGATCTCGAAGCCCCAGGCCTGCAGCAGCGACTCAGGGATGAACTTCGAGTTCTTGTTCCGGCGCGCCCACTCGCGCAGCCGGGTCGAGCGGATGTACTGGTCCGGGGTCAGCTTGAACTCCTTCACCGCCTGCTCGAAGGAGGTCACGACCGGGATGATCGGCCCGATCGGCTCCGGCTTGCCCCAGTTCGGATTGCCGCGACGCTTTGCCATGATTACAGTTCTGCCCTCTTTTAAGATTTACGGATGTATGTCGCTGTGTGGCGCTGAGTTATTGGATTCGGCCGAGAGGCTTACGGATTCACCGTGGCAGGAAATCGTTGCCCAGAGAGCCCTACCTAACCCCATGGAAACCGCATAGCTTAGCAGAAAATGCCCAGAAAGCAATGCAAAAACTGAACGGCCGTTCATTGAAGATCTGCCGCGTCGTCGTCGTAAACGCCTGATGCTATTGGAGTTGTGGGCTATCCGAGGTGGCCATGTGGTCCGTTTCCACACGGATAATCCCGCTCTCGTCGACGAAGAAGTGGCGGCCGCTGAGGCTGCTGAAACCGGCCGGGTCGGCGGTGAGCGTGAAGGCCTCGTAGATGCCGTCGGCGTTCAGGTCCAGAGGCGTGTAGGTGTAGCGATAGCCGTACTTCTCGCCGGAGGTCATGCTCGCATCGAGCAGGCCCGCGCCATTCTCGCTGCCGTCGCCGGGTCCCATGGCGGCGAGCGAGGGCGGATAGCCCCTGGCAAACTGCGCGTCGTAAGTCACGGTCGCGACCAGGTAGGTGCGGAGCGCGCCCAGGGCTTGGGTCTCGCCGCCGCCGCTTCCGCCCAGGTCGCCGAAGGAGTCGCCGGCGGCGCCGACGATGGCGATGGCCATGATGAGCACGACCAAGCCAAGGCTCCCGTAGCCGGTGATGAGGCCCGTCACGGCGAAGCCGTCGCCCTTGAGGCGGCCGCCGCTCTTGCGGATCTCGGTGCGCGCCATGTGCCCGAAGATCACCGCCAGGACAGCGAGCGGGAAGAACAGGAAGGCGAACATGGCGTTCGCCAGTCCCATCACCATGCTGGCGACGGCCTTGCCGCTGGTCTGCGGCATCGCGCCCGCAGTCGGCGGCAGCGAACCCGGAGCGGGAAGCACCGCCGGCGGCACGATGGCGGGTGCGGCCTGGGGAGCTGCGGCCGCCGCCTGCGGCGGAACGACGAGAGTCTGTCCTGCCATGGCGCTGCCGCAATGGACACAGAAGCGCGCGTGCTCGACGTTGGCCGTGCCGCAGACGTTGCAGTACACCAAGGCTCCTTGGGGGAAGGCGAAGCCTACCAGAAAAAAGTGGGAGTTAGGAGTAAGTAGTGAGGAGTGCGCTGGTGCCCGGGGAGAGACTCGAACTCTCACGCCCCTTTCGGGGCTCGGGATTTTAAGTCCCGTGCGTCTGCCAGTTTCGCCACCCAGGCACGGCTCCCAGTAGTGTAACGTCAGGGACAAGCACTACCATGGGCGAGCGGCGGTTTTCGGGACGAGGTGAACGATGAAAGGCGCACAGTACGTCATCCCGGCGGTCAGCGCGGTGACGGGGACGTGTTTCGCGGCGCTGGCAGGGCTGGCGGTCGCTGCCCTGGCAGTGCCGGTGCGGCGCTTCCAGGTGCTCTCGATCTTCATCGCCGCGCTGGCGCTGTATCTCGGGTTCCTCGGTTTTCGCGCCGCGCTGGCGGGGAAGCCCGATGAAGAGACCGCGGTGCGCGCCCTACAGCACGGAGTGATCGGCGCGCTGCTGGGGCTGGTGCTGGCAGGCGTGCTGCTGCTTTCGTTCGGCGGGTTGGCGCGCGTGCAGGTGGCGCGCGCGGTCGGGAAATCACCGGGGGTACTGAGCGAGGTCCGCTGGCTGATCTGGGGCGTCGTGGCCGGCTTCGGCGCCGGGTTCGTAGCGCGCATGCCGCGCTCTTCCGAGTAGCAGGCTTCTCTCACATCTTTGGAGCCGAGGCCTTCTGCGGCTTGCCGGCGCCCACGCAGGCGCGGTCGATCGCGCCGGTGGCGAGCCGCTCGAAGGTCATCCAGGGACACGCCATGCCGGCGCCCGCCTTGGCGCCGTCGGCGACACAAGCCGGAAGGGCGATCTCGGCGCGCGACGGCGGGTGCGAAACGTCGAGCCGCGCAAGCTCGCGCAGCTGTTGCGGCGATTGCGCGTAGTAGAAGAGCCGGACGAAGTAGCTGCCGGTGGTCTTCCCACGATAAAGATGGAACGCGAGCGCGCCGCCGGGCGGCGTCGCGTTGCGCTGGTACCCGGCGAGCAGCCAGTCGGCGTTCAGCAGGCCGCCGAGGTTCGCGATATTCGTGTCGTGGCCGAGGAGCATGACGACCTTGCTGGCGGCAGGCGCCTTGGCAAGCGGCGCGCGCTT
>DATIBR010000034.1 GCA_035457425.1 Terriglobales bacterium | reverse complement strand
ACTCCAAGCGCCTCGAGGCCGTGCCGTGGACCCGGTACTGCATCGATTGCCAGGAGAAGATGGAAAAGGGCCAGCTCGAAGAGGTCCGCTGAGCCCCGCAAGTTCCAAGGCCGCCGCGATTCGCGGCGGCTTTTTGTTTCGCTGATCGCTGCTTGTTACTTCGGCTGGTCCGGCGGCGGCTCCTCGCTGTAGTCCTTCGGCTGCTGGTTCGGGGTCGGACTCGGCGACGGCTGCGCCGGCGGCGGCTGGTTCTTCTGCTGCCGCTTCTTGGTCGCGTCCAGGATCTGCTGCAGCAGGTCAGGCTGCTTCGGTTGCGGCTGCGTCCCGGTCTGCGCCGGCTGCTGGCCATCCGGAGGCTGCTGCTGCGACTGCGGCTGGCCATCCGGCGGCGGTTGCTGCTGCTTCTTCTTCCCGCCGAACGTACCCAGGATGTCCTGCACGGTGCCCACGGGATTGGTGCTCAGACCTTCCATCTTCATCTGCGCAATGCGCTGCATGTCGGGCGCGAACTTCGGCTTCGCGAACGTCCCGGTGACCTGCACCGGGATCACCAGTTCGCCGTTCTGGTTGGCCAGCGCCGTCCTCATGAATCCGCCGATGCCGGTCCCGCCCACCTCCTGGCTGCGCTCCTTCGAGAGCGTTGCCACCATCCTCATGTTCAGCGACTGGTCGGCGAGGTTCGCGCTGCCTGCGCCCGTCACCGTCGCCCCGTCGATCACCGCCTTCAGGTTGTTGGTCTGCGCCACGCCGTTCTGCACGTCGAAGTCGCCGGTGAGCGCCACCAGGTTCGTGAACGGCTGCTCGCTGAATTTCTGGCCCGTCGTCAGGAATTTGCCGGCGTTCGCCAACTCGTACCACAGGTCCATGTTTGCGATCTTGCCGTTCCGCAGGTTCAGGTTCAACGTCCCGTTGAGCGAGCGCGCGATCTGGTCCGAGCTCGAGCCCGAGCGGAACGACGTGTTGGCGTTCGCCATCAGCAGCCCGTAGAGCGTCTGCTTCAGCGAGGTCGTCGACGACAGCAGCTTGTTCGCGTCCACCTTCTCGAGCTTGGTGTTCACCGCGTACTGGATGGGGTCCGGCCGCGTGTCGATCACGATCGAGCCGGTCTGCATGCCGCCGTAGATCTCCGCCGTCAGCGGCGCCAGCCGGATCACGCCGTGGTCGAGCGTCGCATCCGACTTCGCGTTGTTCATCACCAGCTGGTCGTAGAGGATCGTGCCGACCGCGATCTTGCCGCGGCCCGTCATCTTCGCGAGCGCGCCCTCCTCGGCCGCGTTTGCCAGCGGCGTCACCACGCCCGCTTGCGCCTTCTTGCTCGCGAACCACGCCGGCAGCTCGTTGAGGTTCAGCTTGTCGGCCGTGAGCGTGAATTCCACCTGCGGCGCCGCGAAGTTGCGCAGGGTCACCGTGCCGCTCGCGTTCGTGCTGCCGATCGCGCCCACCAGGTTCTGCAGCACCGCCGA
This sequence comes from Terriglobales bacterium, assembly GCA_035457425.1. Taxonomy (NCBI): domain Bacteria; kingdom Pseudomonadati; phylum Acidobacteriota; class Terriglobia; order Terriglobales; species Terriglobales bacterium. The sequence goes on along the minus strand of DATIBR010000034.1, from coordinate 2,297 downwards.
GTTCTGCGTGAACTTCAGGTCGGCGTTGCGGACCACCACCGGCGTCCCCAGCGACGGCATCTGCAGGTTCGCGTTCTGGAGCGACCCGGAGCCCGACAGCGCCATCGCCGACGCATTTTTCAGCGCGCCGCTGGCGCGCAGGTCGAGCGTGATGCGCCCGCTGCCGCTCACGCCCTCCACCGCCTCGATGCCGTACGCGCGCGCGATGTTCAGCACGTCTTCCACCTGCGCGCCGCCTGTGCGCACGGTCGCCTGCACCTGCGGATTGGAGGTCGTGTACTGCGTGAGCGCAAACTGCACGTTCACCGTCGCGCCCGCGGTCGAGGCCGCGAAATCGTTGGAACGGACTTCGGTGGGCGAGAGCGCGAGCTGGATGCCCTGCACCTGCACCGGCTGCTTCAATCCCTTGCCGCTGATGCTCAGGTTCTTGGCGCTGATGTTGCCGTTGAGCAGCGGCTGCGTCGCCGCGCCCTTCGCCTGCACGTCGGCCTGCACGCGCCCGTCGATGTTCATGTCCTTATGGAAGGCGACGCCGAACGCCGACGCCAGCCGCGCGATCTCGCCGATCGGCGCCTCCGGCGTCCAGATGCGCAGGTCGAGCTGCATCGGCGTGGGCGCCGCGTTCATCACTCCCGTCACCGACAGCGGCGTGGCGCCCAGCTTCAGCGTGCCTTTTTCGATGCGGATCACTTCGCTGTCCAGGTCTTCGCGGACGTCGAAGTCCGCCGCGATCGGATACCCGATGTTCACGCCCTTGACCTTCGGCTGCTCGATGCGCAGCGCGCCCTTCGCCGCCAGCTTGCCGTCGGCGTTCTTCACCGTCGTGTCGCCGCTCACGATGCCGTCCGCGCCCGCCAGCGCAGGGGTGTTGAGGAACCGTTGCAAGCCCGCGATCGATACCTCCTCTAGCTTCAGCGTGCCGTCGATCGGCGTCGCCAGCCGGTTGTCGTCGCGGATCGGTCCGACCTTCGCGTTCAACCGCGCTTCCTGTTTGCCCTGGCCCGGCAGGTGCGCCGCCAAGTCGATCAGGAAGGGGTGCCCCGGCTTGTAATCCTCGATCGCCAGGTCGATGTGGTCGTACACCGCGCGCGGCTGCTTCGCCTTCAGGTCGGTGATCGCGATTTGGCCGTCGCTGATCCGCAGACGGTCGAGCGCGAACTCCTGCGGCTTCTGCTTGGCCTGCTGCTCGTCCTGCTTCTGCTGCTGGGCGCGCGCCTGCTCCTCGCGCGTGACGCCGGCCGGCTGTTCGGTCGTCGCGGCGTTGTGTCCCAGGCTGGCGAAGTTCCACACCCCGCCCGCGTTTTTCACCAGCTCGATCTGCGGCTTCTCCAATTCGAGCGAGCGCACCTGCACGTCGCCGCGCAACAGCGGCCACAGCTCCGCGCGCACGTACAGCTCATCCGCTTTGGCAAAGACCTTCCCCTCGCCAAAACTGGGGTCTTCGGCGATGGTCGTGCCCTGCACACGGATGGCAAAGGGCAACAGGCTGAGCTTCATCGGGCCGAGCGTGACCTTGCGCCCGACGCGCTTCTCGATCTCCGCCTGGATCCGGCCGTGATACCGGTTGACGTCGATCACGTAGGGCAGCGCCACGGCGGCGCCTACCACCAGCAACACGATGACTGCGAGCGCGATCCATAGTTTGCGCATATGGTCTCCCGGCCGCGTACGGGCCGCGGTCAGTGAAAGGGCCGTTTCAGAAGGAGCTTCTCTTAGTTGGAAGCCGCGCTGCCCGGGGTCGGTTGCACCGGCATTTTCAGCCTGCTAAACTCAACGTTTTGCAGCCACTTCCGCCGACCCGTCAGGAACCCTGAAAACTGTGCCCGGCTATACCCGTCAGCAACTCAAACACGACCGCTTCACCGATGCCACCCAGGGGGCCGCTTCCTGGGCCGCCGGCCACCAGAAGAACGTCGCCATCGCGGTCGGCGCAGTCGTCCTGCTCGCTGCTGTCCTGGCAGGAGGATGGTACTACTTTGACCGCCAGAACGAGCAGGCCAGCGTCGCCTTGGGCAAGGCGGTCCGGACCTTCCAGAGCCAACTGCGCGCCCCCGGCTCGCCGGAACGGCCTCGCATCCTGACCTTCGAGTCGGCTGAAGCGCGCGGCAAGCAGGCACAGAAGGAGTTCCTGGAAGTCGCCGAGCGGTACCCGCACACGCGCACCGCCGAAGTCGCTCGCTTCCTGGCCGGAGTCGCCGCCATCGACGCCGGCGACAAGGCCACCGCCGAACGTGAGCTGAAAGCCGCGGCGGATTCGCGCCGTGAAGATTTGGCCGCTCTGGCCAAGATGGCCCTAG
>DATIBR010000033.1 GCA_035457425.1 Terriglobales bacterium | reverse complement strand
CGTCCCGCGCCCTTTCTTGATTGTCATCCCGAGCGAGTCCGCTCGCCGGGGCGAGCGGACGAGTCGAGGGCCCTTGCGTTTGCTCTTTCAACGCCGAGGCTCTGATCGCTAATCGCTGATCGCTGACTGCTGATCGCTAATTGCTCGGCTTCTTGGCGTTCGCGATGCGGTCGTCGATGGGCTTGCGGCCGGCGAAGCCCTCATCCGTCGAGTGCCAGTGCGCGATGGCCTTCTCGCCCAGCTTCCAGCACAGCAGGATGACGCGGTCCTCGACCACGCAGGGAAAATCCAGCAGCCCGATCTCGAGGTCCTTGACCTGGACGCCGGTGGAGTCGATCTCGGAGAGCGCGTCCTTCACGCGCTGCACCGCTCGCTCGCGCTCGTTCTTGCGCTCGGCCAGCGGCAGGATGTCGACGAAGGTGCCGCCGTTGAGGAAGATGCGGCTGGCCAGCGACTTGAACTCCTCGTCCACCTCTTCGGCGAACTTCTTGCCCTCCATCGCGGTGCGGAGCAAAGACTCCAGCACCGGCAGGAGGACTTGCGCTTCCGACAGGGTGAAGGTCTTGGACATAAAAAGTAGCGATAAGCAATAAGCAGTAAGCGATAGGCGAAACCGGCCTTTCCCTAGCTTATCGCTTATTGCTTATAGCTGCTTCACGCGATCTCCAACATCCGATCCAGCGCCACCTTGGCCCACTTCCTGGTGGCCGCGTCGACCTTGATCTCGTTGACCACGTTGCCGGCGACCAGGTTCTCGAGCGCCCAGCACAGGTGCTGCGGCGAGATGCGGAACATCGTGGTGCAGAGGCAGCCGGAGTCGTCGAGCGTGATGACGCGCTTGTCGGGATGCTCGTGCGCCAGGCGGTTGACGAGGTGGATCTCGGTGCCGACGGCGAACTGCGCGCCCGCCGGCGCCGCCGCGATGTGCTTGCGAAGCTGGTCGGTCGAGCCGATGGCGTCGGCTTTCTGGCAGACCTCCCAGCGGCACTCCGGATGCACCACCACCTGGATGCCCGGGTACTTCGCGCGCGCCGCGTCCACGTGCTGCGGCAGGAAGCGCTGGTGGACCGAGCAGTGCCCCTTCCACAGGATGATCTTCGCCTGCTTGAGGCGCTCGGGCGTGTTGCCGCCCAGGAGCTGGAACGGGTCCCAGACCGCCATCTGGTCGAGCGGCACGCCCATCGCGAAAGCGGTGTTGCGGCCGAGATGCTGGTCCGGCAGGAACAGCACTTTGGGCGTCTTGTGGAACGCCCAGCGGAAGGCGCCGGCGGCGTTCGACGAGGTGCAGACCACGCCCGAGCGCTCGCCGCAGAACGCCTTGATGGCCGCGGTGGAGTTCATGTAGGTGATGGGCGTGATGCCGCCGCCGGCTTCGTCGGTCAGGCCGAGGCGCACCAGCTGCGCCCAGGCTTCTTCGACCTGGCCGAGCTCGGCCATGTCGGCCATGGAGCAGCCGGCGTTCAGGTCGGGCAGGATGACGCGCTGGTCGGAGCGGCCCAGGACATAAGCGGACTCGGCCATGAAGTGGACGCCGCAGAAGACGACGTAGTCGGCGTCGGTCTGCGCGGCGACCTTGGAGAGCCGGTAGCTGTCGCCGGTGTAGTCGGCGAAGCGGAAGACCTCGTCGCGCTGGTAGTGGTGCCCGAGGACGACGGTGGAGGCGCCGAGCGCGCGCTTGGCCGCGACGATGCGCGCGTCCATCTCGTGGTCGGGACGGACGAGGTAGTTCTCGAGCGAGCAAGTCTCAGGCTCGCGGATAGGTGGTGCGTATGTAGGTGAAGCGGTAGCAGTAGCCACGGTTTGTTCCGCCTTCAGTCGCGCCATGCCGCGCCCTCGAGTCGAGGGCGCTACATCCGCGACGGAGATGTTGAAAGCTGTATCGGTGGCTGCAGTGGCTTCGCTTGTCGCCGCGGCGACACCAAACCACGGGGTTGTTGCAGCCGGTTGCTACTTCATTAGACGTCGTCCATTGGCCGATGACTCAGTCTTTGCGGCGCCTAGGGACATTGTAGGAAAAACGATTGCCAATTGCCAATTGCCGATTGCCATTTGACTGTGGGAACGTTCCCAATCGGCAATCGGCAATCGGAAATCGGCAATCCCACTAGCCGCCGATGTGGACCATGGTGCGCGAGGGCGGCTGGAAGCCCGGTTCGCCGATGTGGTGGCGCGCTTCCTTCTGGTCGACGACGCGGCGGATGTAGTCGGTGAGCTCGGCGTCGGAGGCGCCGGCGCGCATGCGGCCGATGAGGTCGTGGTCCGACTGCGAGAACAGGCAGGTGCGCAGCTTGCCGTCGGAGGTGATGCGGACGCGCGAGCAGTGTCCGCAGAACGGGTGCGAGACGGGAGCGATGATGCCCACTTCGGCAGTTGTTAGTTGTGAGTTGTCGGTTGTGAGTGGCCGGAGCGAGTAGCGGCGGGCGGTCTCGGCGCCGGCGTGGTCGAGCTCGGTCACTTCAAATTCCGTGCCGAGCGTGGCGAGGATCTCTTCCAGCGGGACGACGATCTCGGGCGACCAGACGCGGTCTTCTTCCAGCGGCATGAACTCGATGAAGCGCACGACCACGCCTTCGGCGGCGGCGAAGCGCGCGAACGGCAGCACCTGGTCGTCGTTGAAGCCGCGCAGCAGCACGCAGTTCACCTTCACGGGCGCGAGGCCGGCACGCCGCGCGGCGCGCACGCCGGCGAGCACCGCGTCGTAGCCGTTGGCGACGCGCGTGATGCGCGCGAACTCCGCGGGATCGACCGCGTCCATCGAGACGGTCGCGCGGTTGAGGCCGGCGCGCTGCAGCGGCTCGGCCATCTCGGCGAGCAGGTGCCCGTTGGTGGTGATGGCGAGGTCCAGCGGCGCGCCCGAGAGCGTCTTGAGCTGCGCGAGCTCGCGGATGAGGTCGAGCAGCCCGGAGCGCAGCAGCGGCTCGCCGCCGGTCAGCCGGATCTTCTCCACGCCGAGCGCGGCGAGCAGGCGCGCCATGCGCAGGTAGTCGGCGATGGGCAGCTCGGCGTACTGCGCGCCGTTGTTGCCGGCGCGGCAGTAGACGCAGCGGTAGTTGCACCGGTCGGTGACCGAGATGCGCAGGTCGGTGATGCGGCGGCCGTGGCTATCGTGAAGGAACATTGTTCACTCGCGTCATCCTGAGCCCGCCGCGGCGGGCGAAGGATCTCAGCGCCTGAGATGCTTCGCGCTGCGCGCTCAGCATGACACCTGGATTCTGACGTTTCGAGGAGTGGAAAGGAGACACGCCACGCAGGGATGCGCGGCAGGCGTTTCCTTTCCAAACGGGAGGCGCGGGCGTTTCCACCCGAGCCCTCGTCCCGGCAAGCCGGGAACCGCCGCGCGCGCCACCGGTATGCCGAAGGCGCGAGCGGTCGGAAACTGTTGCTCATTATAGATGGTCGCTCACGGCGGGGCAGCGATAAGCGATAAGCAATAAGCGAAACCAGTATCGGATCGGCTGTTGCTAATCGCTGATCGCTTATCGCTTGTTGCTTATTGCTTCTCCGGCTTGATGCCGAGGGCCCCGTCGATCTCGGCGGGATCGTAGAGGACGCCGTCCTTCATGGTGAGGCGCGTGTGGCGGATGTTGCGGATGTCGGCGGCCGGATCGCCTTCGACGAGCGCGAGGTCGGCGAGCTTCCCGGGCGCGATGGCGCCGAGCTGGTCGTCCATCTTCATGATGCGCGCGGCCCCGTAGGTGGCGATGCGCAGCGCCGCGGCCGGCGGAATGCCGGCCTTGACCTCGAGCTCGAGCTCGCGATGCAGCGCGAAGCCGGGCGTGTCGTCGGTGCCGGCCTCGATGGGGATGCCGGCGTCGTACATCGCTTTGACCAGCCGCATCATGTTGGCATAGGAGTCGCGATAGCGCTGCGGCGTGACGCCTTCGGCGAGCGGCAGGCCGCCGGTGAGGAAGCCGCGCTTCCACTGCACCGGCAGGCGGTCGGCGACCGGCTGCCAGCGCTCGGGAAGCTGGCCGGCGACGTCGTTGTACATGCCTTCGAAGGTCGCCAGCGTGGGATCGAGCGTGGTGCCGTGCTGCTGGAGCAGCGCGATGAACTGCTTGACCTCGGGGCCGTTGACGTCGATGTCGGCGGCGCGCTTGCCGGGCTCGAGGAAGCGGCCGGGGTTGCGCGTCTCCTTCACGTCGGGCATGAAGTTGAGGGCGAGGAAGTTGACGTGCTGGATCTCGTCGAAGCCCTGCGCGACGGCCTGGGAGGCGATCATGCCGGCGGGGATGTGCCCGCTGACGCGCATGCCGAGCTTGTGCGCCTCTTCGGCGATGACGGGAACGAGCTCCGGCTTGATGGAGCTGTAGACCTTGATCTGCACGAAGCCGAGGCGCTTGTAGTTCTGGATCTCCTTGCGCGCCTCTTCGGGCGTGGAGACCAGCACCTTGGTCGGACCCTGGAACGGCCCGGGACCATCGAGGAAGCCGGCCATCACGATGCGCGTGCCGAGCTCCTCGCCGCTCTCGATGCGCTGCTTGCGCGCGAGGAGCTGCTCGGTGTCGTTGGCGAGGTCGCGGACGGTGGTGACGCCTGCCTGGAGATTGAGCAGGCCGTCGTTGTCGCTGACGTGCGCGTGCATGTCCCAGAGGCCGGGGAGGAGCGTCTTGCCGCGCGCGTCGATGACCTGCGCGCCCTTAGGCGCCTTGCCGGTCGGGCCGACGGAGACGATGCGGTTGCCGGAGACGACGACGTCCTGATGCGGGATGAACGTGGCGTTGGGCGCGTCGAAGACGGTCGCGTCCTGGAAGACGACGACGCCTTTGGGCTTGTGCGCGAGCTTGTGGGCAAGCGTGCGGGCGCGCGCGGCTTCGGCGTCGGTCTGCGCCTGGACGAGCTCGGGCGTGACCGCCGACCAGCCTTTCCGCACCATGATCCACCACGCGCTGCCGTTGGCGAACAGGTCGTTCTTCCGGTCGAGCCAGACGTAGGCGGGCGCGATGTCGAGCCCGGTGACGGCGTAGAGCGAAACGGTCTGGGACTGGCCGGCGGAGGTGACGGTCTTGTCGGAGAGCTTGGCGATCTTGGCCTCGCCCTGCGGCAGGATGGCGATGGACTTGGTCGGGCTCGCGAGCAGCGCCTTCACCATGAGGCCGAACTGGTAGGGCGTGCCGTACATGTCGCTGTAGAACGCCGGGCCGGTGAGCGGCTGGGAGCCGTCCTCGGCCTTGTTCTTCCAGTGGGCGACGCCGTTCGCGATGTAGAAGTGCTCCTCGACCTTGCCCTTGAGGTAGTCGTGGCCGGTGGAATCGATGCGCGTGGGGTAGCCGCTGCGGTCGAGGGTGATGACGGTGTCGGAGAGCGGGCCGCGGCCGCGGTCGTTGTACTCGTAGAAGGTGCGCAGGGTGCCGTCGGGCTGGCGCCAGGCGGCAACGTGGCCGGCGAGGTTGCCCATCATGCGGATCTCGTAGAGCTCGGCGTCCTTGGGGACGGAGTCGGGCAGGGGCGGAGCGGCGTCGTGCTGTGCGACAGCGGCGCTTGTCAGGAGAAGAAGAGCGAGGAGCAAACGAGGCACAATCCACCTCCGGGAATCGAAGATTGCGGATGTCAGATCGCAGAATAAGCCGGCCCATTCTGCGATCTGACTTCTGCAATGCGCAATGGCCCTACTGCGGTTGCGAAGTCGCGGGCGGCGGCGCGGCTGCCTGCCTGGACGGCGCGGGCTGGGGCGCGGTCAGCTGGCGCATGATGCCGTTGCCGCGCTGGCGGATGAGGGCGGTGCGGATGCGGTCGCGGTCGCGAAATGGCCAGTCGCCGAGCGCCTTGATCGCTTCCGCGTTCTTGCCGGCATACAGGTACGCGGTGAAGAGCTCGAGGATGCCGAGCTTGGCTTCGAAAGCGCGCGCGTCCATCTTGGGGTCGTCTTTGCCGCCGCCCAAGGTGGTTCCGCCACCGGCGGCGCCCACGCTGGCCTGGCTCTGATCGGTGAGGTTCTTGAGCTTGTTGACGCCGTCTTCGGTGATGCGCTGCTTGGCCTGGATGATCTCCGGGTCATATTCGAGCGGGAAGCGGTCGCTGACCCAGATGAGGCGATTGCCGAGGAGGCGGAGCGCGACGAGCGGATGGGGCGAGTCGTCGGGCGAGAGGCCGTCGATGCCGTTGTAGGACCACTCGCGCGTCCAGATCTCGATCTTCTGGTCGCCGTCGCGGTCCTCGAAGGTGAGCGGGTAGACGGTGGCGATCTGGCGGGCGACGCCGGCGGGCTCCTTGAAGGAGACGATCCAGTAGGTGAAGGGGTCGCCCTTCTTGATGTGGCCGACGACGATCATGTCGGGCTCGCCGTCGTTATTAACGTCCTTGCCGCTGAACTCGTCGACGCGCAGGTCGTAGGCGTAGACGTCGAGCAGCGGAGCCTTGCCGTCGATGACGATGTGGCACTCGCCGGAGTGGTCGCCCGCGCCGGCGGAGATCTCGAGGTGGTAGCCGTTGCCGAGGTCGAAGCTGCCGTTGGCGTTGCCGCCGATGCAGCGGTTGGCCGCCGCGGCGGGCAGCGCGCAGGCGAGCAGGCAGAGGACGGCGCGGAAGAAGGACTTCATGGAAGGTTCAATTCTGGCGTGATTCGAGGGGAAAAGCAAACCGTTCCCTGCCCTTGTCATTCCGAGCGAAGCGAGGAATCTGCTGGTTTTGCGCAAAAGCGGATTCCTCGTCGCTTCGCTCCTCGGAATGACAACTCCTTGAGGGCCCTACCTTTTCTGTGGAAGCTTGCGGGCGAGGAGGTCGCGGAACTCGGCGAGCTGCTCGGGGGAGAAGGCGCGCTTGGGAATCATGATGTAAGACTCGGCATCGAGGAACAGGAGACAAACGTTCCTTGTTTCAAGCACTCTCTGAAAGGCACCCCACGCGACCTTTGCCTGGCTTTGCACGTAGTCAGTTCGAGGGCTTCGTCGCCGATAACCATAGTCACAGGCTTCTGGAAGGCGCTCCGCTTCTTGAAGTTTGCCGCCACCGAAGCGCGCATCGCCGACGGTATGGCAAGCAGCGTCACACCCAAGATCAAGCCAAGCGGGTAAGCTTCGCCGCCATACTCCCATGCGTAATACAAGGTGCCGATTATGGTGAGCGTTCCAACTAGATAGAAGAGTGAATTAGCCCAGCGCCCAAGCCATCGCTGCGCCGAAAATGCGCGCCCAGCTTCCGCAAATTCCTCCAGCGTCACCTGAAATGAAATGTCCATCACATCCCGTCGTAGTTGGGGCCGCCGCCGCCTTCCGGGGGGACCCAGGTGATGATCTCGTAGGGATCCATGATGTCGCAGGTCTTGCAGTGGACGCAGTTGGAAGGATTGAGGTGGAGGCGCTTGCCGTGGGGCGCGTCGGGGGCGTCTTCCATCTCGTAGACGTTCGCCGGGCAGAAGTTCTGGCAGGGGCTGCCGAACTCGACGACGCAGCGCTCGGCGCAGATGTTGGTGTCGTGCACGATGAGGTGCGAGGGCTGGTCCTCCTCGTGCTTGGTGCCGGAGTGGTAGAGGTCGGTGAGCTTGTCGAAGGTGAGCTTGCCGTCGCCCTTGAAGGGGCCGAGGAGCTGCTTCTCGTCGCCGCCGTCGGCGGGGCGGTCTTTTAATCTTTCGAGGCGGCGGTGGCCGGCGGTGGCGGCGTAGCGGGCGTGCAGGCCTCTGCCGCCGGTGAACTGCTGCAGGCCGGCGTGGAACAGTCCGTGCCAGAGCCCATGCTCGAATCCCTGGTGGAAGTTGCGGACCTTCCAGAGTTCCTGCTTGATCCACGATCTTTCGACGCGGTCGGCGTAACTGGCGAGCTTGGCTTTGGAGAAATCGCCGGCGAGCATGGCGTCGAAGGCGGTCTCGGCGGCGAGCATGCCGCTCTTGATGGCGAGGTGGATGCCCTTGAGGCGCTGCGAGTTGAGCAGGCCGGCGGAGTCGCCGAGGATGAGCCAGCCATCGCCCGCGAGCGGCGGGACGGCGAACCATCCGCCGTAGGGCAACGACTTCGCGCCGTAGCGGATCATCTTGCCGCCGGCGAGCAGCGAGGCGACCCAGGGATGTTGCTTGAACGATTGCAGGACGTGCTGCGGATCGAGGCGCGGGTCGGGATAGTCGAGGCCGGTGACGAAGCCCAGCGAGACGACGTTGTCCTTGCCGCCGTAGATCCAGGCGCCGCCGTATTCCTTCGAGGTCAGCGGCCAGCCCATGGTGTAGAGGACTTCGCCGGGCGCGATGCGCCCGCTGGGGACTTCCCAAAGCTCCTTGACGCCGACGCCGTAGGTCTGCGGGTTGCGGTCTTTGTCGAGGCCGAGCTTGCCGACGAGCTGCTTGGTGAGCGAGCCGCGCGGGCCCTCGGCGAGGATGGTGACTTTCGCCTTGAGGTCATAGCCGGGCTCGAAGTTCCCTTTCTTCTCGTTGCGCTTGTCGACGCCCTTGTCGTCGGTGCGGACGCCGGTGACGCGGTCGCCGTCGAACAGGAGCTCCGAGCCGGCGAAGCCGGTGAAGATGGTGATGCCGGTAGCTTCGACCTTGCCGCCGAGCCACTTGACGAAGCGGTTGAGCGAGATGACGTAGTTGCCGTGGTCGCGGAGCGGCGGCGGCGTGATGGGGAACTTGAACTTCCCTTTCTCGGTGAGAAAGTAGACGCCTTCCTTCTTCACTTCGGCGTCGAGGGGCGCTTCCTGCTCGAAGCCGGGGAGCAGCTCGCGCATGGAGCGCGGGTCGAGGAGCGCGCCGGAGAGGCAGTGCTGTCCGATCTCGCGGGCTTTCTCGAGGACGTAGATGTTCTCCTTGGAGAGGGGCGCGGAGGGATTCTTCTCGTTGTGGGCGTCGATGAGCTGGGAGAGGCGGAGCGCGCAGGCCATGCCGGCGGGCCCGCCGCCGACGATGACGACGTCGGCTTCCATCTGCGGACGGTCAACGTTTTCCAGCGGTTTGCGGAATATCAGCATTTACAAGACCTTAGCCACGGATTTCACGGATGCCACGGATCCTTGATTCTATTCATCCGTGCGATCCGTGTAATCCGTGGCAGATGTTAGGCCCCTGCCTTGGCTTTCTTGATCTCCTCGATGAGCGGGGGGACGACGTCGAACAGGTTGGCGACGACGCCGAAGTCGGCGATCTCGAAGATGGGCGCCTCGGCGTCCTTGTTGATGGCGACGATGGAGCGCGATCCCTTCATGCCGACGATGTGCTGGATGGCCCCGCTGATGCCGAGCGCGAGGTAGAGCTTGGGCGCGACGGTCTGGCCGGAGGAGCCGATCTGGCGGTCCATGGGAAGCCAGCCGGAGTCGCAGATGGGGCGCGAGGCGGCGAGCTCTCCGCCGAGGGCTTCGGCGAGCGACTTGGCGAGCTCGAGGTTCTTCTGCTCCTTGATGCCGCGGCCGACGGCGACGATGATCTCGGCCTGGGTGAGGTCGACGGCGGCTTTCGCTTCCTTGAAGGGCGCTTCAGGCTGGGTGCGGATCTTGCCGGCCGGGACGTCGACGTTGACGGTCTCGACGGGAGCGGCGGATGCGCCGGCCTCGGCCTTGTCGCCGCGGAAGGCGCCGGCCTGGAAGGTGGCGAACCAGGGAGCGTCGGCGGCGAAGGAGACGTCGGCGGCGAACTTGCCCTGGAACATGGAGCGGGTGAAGAGGAGCTTGTCGCCCGACTTCTTGAAGCCGATGCAGTCGGGGATCATGGTCTTGCCGAGCGAGAGCGCGAGCTTGGGCGCGAAGTCGCGCACCTGGTAGGTGTGCGGCATGAGCACGAGCCTGGGCTTGCGCTGCTCGATGAACTGCTTGAGGGCGTGCGCGTAGGCGTCGGGCGTGTAGGCGGCGAGCGCCGGCGATTCGACGGCGTAGACCTTCGCGACCTTCTTGCCGGCGACCTCGGTGGCGATCGCGGCGATGCCGGCGCCGGCGACGGCGGCTTCGAGCTGCCAGCCGGTCTCGGCGGCGATGGCCTGCGCGGCGGTGACGGTCTCCCAGGAGACGCGGTTGAGCTTGCCTTCGCGTTGTTCGACGACTACGAGGATGGTGTCAGACATAAATTCGTTTCCGGTTTCCCGTTTCCAGTTTTCCCGTGGCCTAACGCATGCGATCTTCCATGCGTTCGGCCGATCTCTTCTTCATGTTGCCGCCGATCAAGATGAGGCCGACGGCGACGGCGGCGTCGAGAGCGATGACGATGAGCGCGATCTTGCCGCCCTCGGCGCGGACGGCGCTGAAGACGTAGGCGCCGGCGATGATGTCGGCCACGAGCATGATGTAGCCGATGAGCACGAGGACGTGTCCGAGGTCGCGCTTGCGCTCGGTCGGGTTCTCAGGGCTATGCAGCGGCGGCTCGATGGTCATCTTGAATCAGTTTCCAGTGGCCAGTGGTCCGTGGCCATTAAAGTCAAGAGCTTGGAACGCAGAGCTCGCGGAGAAGATCCGAGAGCGCTGAGAAAATCAGAGCACGCGTACCTCGTTCTTCAGTCTCTCGGCCAGCTTTTTGGCGACTTCTGCGGGCGGGCCGTCGAGCATCTCGGTCTTCTTGGTCTTCTCCGGGACGTAGAGCTTCTCGATCTTCTGCATGTTCTCGCCGAGCGCGGACTTGACCTCGTCGAACGCGACCTTGCGCAGGGGCTTGTTCTTGGCCTGCTTGATGCCGATGAGCGTGGCGTAGCGCAGCTTGTTGATGCCGGACTGGATGCTGAGCACGGCGGGCAGCGGCATGGTGATGAACTGGAAGAAGCCGGCTTCGAGCTCGCGCTTGACCTTGATCCCCGCGTCGGCCTTTTCGATCTGCATGATGATGGTGGAGTGCGGCCAGCCGAGGAGCTCGGCGAGGACGACGCCGGTCTGCGCGAAGCCGTAGTCGTCGGACTGGAGGCCGGTGAAGACGAGGTCGAACTGCTCGTCCTTGATGGCGGCGGCGAAGGCCTTGGCGGTGTTGACGGCGTCAAGCGAGACGAAGGCCTGGTCTTCGAGGTGGATGGCGCGGTCGGCGCCCTTGGCGAGGGCTTCGCGCAGCACCTGCTGGGCGCGCGCCGGCCCGGAGGTGATGACGACGACCTCGCCACCGTGCTTCTCCTTCTGGCGGAGAGCTTCCTCGAGGGCGTAGGCGTCGGGTTCGTTGACTTCGTAGGAGACGTCCTCGCGGATCCAGGCGCCGGTCTCGTTGAGCTTGAGGGGGGCGTCCTTCTGCGGGACCTGCTTCATGCAGACAAGGATTTTCATAAATTCAGTAGCCAGTGGTCAGTGATCGGTGGTCAGTGGGCCGCGCTACAGGGCGGCGAAACGTGAGATGCAGAACGGGGCAGTATAAATGACAGATTTGGCGCAAGGAAGGATATGGGCGCAAATGCGCGCCGGCGAGTCGCCGGCGCCTACCTGGGTGGGCTGGCGCGGCGCTCCAAAAGCCGAAGGGAGCGGCGTCCGCGGTGGACGACGCTCCCTTGGCTTTCCGGGGGTACAGCGGTTAGAGACTGCTTACCAGGGTTCGGCCGAAAAGACTTAGCGCTTCGGCTCGTCGGACGAGCTGACCGAGGTCTGCGCGTCAGACTTGGCGTCGGCCTTCGCATCCACCTTGCCCTTGTTGACGC
>DATIBR010000032.1 GCA_035457425.1 Terriglobales bacterium | reverse complement strand
CGAGCTCGACGCGGTTCATCGTGGCTTGGCCGCGCGCATGGAAATCGCGCTTCAGCACCGCGGAGACCTGCTCGAGGTCCGCGGCCGAGGGCTTCGGCCGCACGCCCACCGTGGGCGCGGTGGTGCAGGCGGCGAGCGCCGCGGCGAGGGGAAGGAGGAGCAATCGTCTCATCGGTGTCTCCTCAGCGCTTGATCGAGGGGCCGCGGTAGGGCTCGCCCTGCGCGGTCACGGTCAGGAAGTGGACCAGCGCCACCGCGGCTTCCGAGCCGAACGCCGGCTCGGGCATGCGCATCTGCCGGTAGCAGTCGTTCATGCGCCACTGCATGGTCTTGAACTGGCTGTTCGACACGCGGTAGGCGGGCCAGGTCGCGATCAGCGGCCGCGCCACCGCGGGCTTGTAGAGCACCGGCAGCTGGGACATGCGGATGCGCTTGTCGTCCTCGCCGTGGCACGAGGCGCACGAGAAGTCCCAGGCGCCGACGCGGTGGAAGTAGAGCTTCTGCCCGAGCTCGAACGCGGCCTGCTCCTTCGCATGGCTCATGCCCGGCCGCAGCGGCATGCCGTGCGAGTGGCCCGCGATGTACGCGGAAAGGTATTCCATCTCCGAGGGCCGGTCGGCGTTGCCGAACACGCGCTTGGTGGCCTCGTCGCGGCTGCGCCCCTGCAGGGTCGTCATGCAGTGCAGGAGCCGCGTCTCGAGGTCCATCACGCGGTCGGCGTCGGCGAAGTAGCGCGGCAGGCCGGCATAGGCGCCCTTCAGCACGCCGGGTCCCTCGCCCAGGTCGCATTGCTCGAGGGAAACGTTCTTCGGCCCCTGCGGTTTCTTCCACAGCTCCTCGCCGCCCAGCTCGAACAGCTCCACCGGCGCGCTTTCGCGCGCCATCCTCTGGTAGTCGGCGTACGGCGAGGCCTGCTGGGCGAGCGCAGGCGAAAGGACCAAGCTGAGTCCCGCCGCGCATAGCAGTGCGCGCTTCATCATCATCCTCCTCCTCGTTGCTAGGCGACCGCGCTCTCGGTCTTGTTCGTGTCGCCCTTGTTGTCGAGCCAGCTCACCTCGATCTTGTCGCCCTTCGCCCCGCCTTTCAAGCGGAACGAGAACACCGGGTTGCGCGACACCGCCTGGCTGATCTCGCCCTCGATCACCGTCTTGCCGTTCAGCTTGACGGTCAGGTTCTGGATGAAGTGCGGCTGTCCCTTGGTCTGCTGCTCGGTGGCCATCGGATGCGTCATCAGCACGCGCACGTCGGTATAGCCGCCCGCCAGCGTAGCCCTCATTTTCATCGGTCCCGCCATGTCAGCCTCCGCACCCGCCGATGGTCACCTTGATCTCCTTCGTCGCCTGGTAGTGCTTGCCGCCCGCCGTGGCGACCACGCGCACGTCGGAAGTCTCGCCCATCTTGGCGTTCACCTTCACGTACGGCAGCGCGCCGTCCATGAAGTCGAACTTGCCGACCAGCGGGTAGGGGTTCTTGTCCACCAGCACCGCGATCGAGGTGGTGCCGGGGATGTTGCTGGTGATCTCGACCGGCACCACCGCGCCGTTCTCGGCGATCTGCGGCGCCTCGATCACGATCCCGCTCGAGGCTTCGGCGCCCGGCGTGCCGAGGCTCTTCAGCGCGTCGGCGCTCGACTTCGACGAGAACGCGGCCTTGTTCCATGCCGCGAGCGCGGCGACCGGCTTCAGCAGCGCGGCGAGCAGCAGCGCCCCCACCCCCTGCAGCAGCCCTCTTCGTTGGCCCATCATGGATCGCTCCCTCCTTGACTTAAGGGAATACTAATACGCCTGCGCGCCCCTCGTGGGCGCTGAATATCAATTGTTCTTATTACCTTATTCAGGGCCGCAGGTAGGCGTAGCCCTCGCGCTGCTGGAGCCGCGTCACCTCGGCGACGCCCGACGGCACGAACGTCACGTACTCGATGAACTGGTCCTTGGTGAGCTTGCGGTTGCGCAGCGTGATCTCGCAGACGTCGAACTGCACGCCGCGCTGCCGGAGCTGCTCGACCAGGTCCTCGTACTTGGCGCCGTTCTTGTCCTTGGCACCCTTCATCAGGAAGTCCACTCCCTGCGCGTGCGTCACGACGACGATCCTGGCGCCGGGATTGACCTCGAGGTGATTGCCGATGTTGCGCAGCGCGTTTCCCGCCTGTTCGGCGCTATCATTGATGTGGTAGACCACCTTGTCGACGGCGACGTTCGCCTTGGGATCGGCCCCGCCGGTTGCTGCGCAGCCGGCCAGGCCGAGCGTAACTGCCAGCAACGGGACAAACAACGCGC
>DATIBR010000031.1 GCA_035457425.1 Terriglobales bacterium | reverse complement strand
AGCCCCGGGCTTTAGCCCGGGGGAAGGGCCCGGCGCGAAGCGCCCACCGCTCTGCCGAAGGCCGGCGCGCAGTCCCCGCCGTTGGGACGAAGCGCCAGATGCTCTTTGAAAAATCGCACAGCAGATTCCTCGCACGCGCTCCTTCGTCCGCCGCGGCGGACTCGGCTCGCGCGGCTCGGAATGACAAGATTGGGGGCTCGGGAAACCGGAAACGGGAAACGGGAAACCGGAAAACGAACCTCCGCGTCCCCTGCGCCTCCGCGTTGGATTTTCGCCGGCGCTACAGAGAGACGGCCAGAAGGCCGTCTCTACCGCTGTTTATTCCGCCGCCGGCGCAGGTCCTCGATCATCTCGCCGAGTTTCTTTTCCAGGCCCTCGGAGGTCGGCTGGTAGTAGCGGCGGCCGGCGAGCGCGTCGGGCAGGCACTGCATGTCCGCGACCTTCTCTTCCAGGTCGTGGGCGTACTGGTAGCCCTTGCCGTAGCCGACGGACTTCATGAGTCCGGTGGGGGCGTTGCGCAGGTGGAGCGGGACGGGCTGCTGCGCGGTCCGCTCGACATCTTCGAGCACCGCGCCGTAAGCCGTGTAGAGCGCGTTCGACTTGGGCGCGAGCGCGAGGTAGACGGCGGCTTCGGCGAGGGCGAGCGCGCCCTCCGGCATGCCGAGGAAGTCGATGGCGTCCTTGGCGGCGAGCGTGATGGAGAGCGCGCGCGGGTCGGCCAGCCCGACGTCCTCGACCGCCATGCGCACGATGCGGCGCGCGACGTAGAGCGGGTCCTCGCCGGCCTCGAGCATGCGGCCGAGCCAGTAGAGCGCGGCGTCGGCGTCGGAGTTGCGCACCGACTTGTGCAGCGCGGAGATGAGGTTGTAGTGCTCCTCGCCGGCCTTGTCGTACATCAGGATGCGCTTCTGGACGGCGTCCTGGACGACGGCCGGCGTGATGGCGCCGCCGTCGCCCACGGTGTTGGCGGCGACCTCGAGCACGTTGTAGGCGGCGCGCGCGTCGCCCGAGGAGTAGCTGGCGATGGTCTTCAGGACGTCGTCGGAGGCGGAGACGTTCCTCTCGCCGAGCCCGCGCTCTTTGTCCGCGAGCGCGCGGCGCAGCAGGTCGACGAGCTGCTCCTCGGTGAGCGCGTTGAGGATGTAGACGCGGGTGCGCGAGAGCAGCGCCGAGATGATCTCGAACGACGGGTTCTCGGTGGTGGCGCCGATGAGCCGGATGTTGCCCTTCTCGACGTGCGGGAGGAAGGCGTCCTGCTGCGCCTTGTTGAAGCGGTGGATCTCGTCGACGAAGACGAGGGTGCGGGTGCCGTACTGGCGGGCTTTCTCGGCCTGCGCCATCACGTCCTTGATCTCCTTGATGCCGGAGAGCACGGCGGAGAACTCGACGAACTGGGCGTGGCTGGCGCGCGCCATGATGTGCGCCAGCGTGGTCTTGCCGGTCCCGGGCGGGCCCCAGAAGATGATGGAGCCGGTGTCGTCGCGCTCGATGGCGACGCGCAGCGGCTTGCCGGGACCGAGGATGTGCTCCTGCCCGACGAACTCGTCGAGCGTCCGCGGGCGCATGCGGTCGGCCAGCGGCCGCGAGCGGTCGAGCTGGTCGTCCTGCGGAATGGGCGCGAAGAGACTCATGTTTCACCACGGAGGCACGGAGAGCACGGAGGAATACTTTTCATAAAACCCGTCGGACGATGCCTCGCTTCAGGACCGCAACATTGAAGTTGATGAGGAAGCCGACCCTGATGTCACTGAGGCGCAAATAGGTGAGAAGTTGGGCTTCGTGAACGGGCAGCAACTGCTCGACGGCTTTCAGTTCCAGGACGACTTTATCGGCGACGATGATGTCGATGCAGTAGCCGCAGTCGAGCTGCAGTCCTTTGTAGGCGACGGGCATTTGCACCTGCCGGCGGAAGGGGATATTGCGCAGGCTCAGCTCGCGGCAAAGGCACTGCTCGTACGCGGACTCAAGGAGACCGGGCCCAAGATGCTGGTGTACCTCGATGGCGGCCCCGATGATCTCTTGCGTGAGTTGCTCTTGGATAAGCATTTCTTCGTGACCTCCGTGCCTCCGTGGTTACACCGGGTTTCGCTGACGAGAGATCTCGTATAGGAGGATGGAAGTGGCGACGCCGGCGTTGAGCGACTCGACCTTGGGCGAGTGCGGGATCATGAGCGTCTCGTCGAGCTCGCGCGCGACCTCGCGCGGCAAGCCCGCGCCTTCGTTGCCGATGAACAGCGCCAGCGGCTGCCGAAGGCCGGCAGCGCTGGCGGCCGTGCCCTTGTGCGACGACGTCCCGACGATGCGCAGCCCGCGCTCGCGCAGCTGCTTTACCGCGGATGCGGCGTCGACGCGCAGCACCGGCAGGCGGAACAGCGAGCCCGCCGCCGCGCGGATGACCTTGGAGTTCAGGTGGCTCACGGTCTTCTCGGCCGTGAGCACGCCGCTCGCGCCGAAGGCTTCCGCGGAGCGCAGGATGGTGCCGAGATTCCCGGGATCCTGCAGCCCGGCGGCGACGACGACCAGAGCCGGCTCGCTCTGGAACAGGTCGTCGAAGCTCCAGTCCTTGAGCTTGACCAGCGCCGCGACGCCCTGCGGCGTCTCGGTCGCGACCGCGCTCTGGAAGACCGCGTCGGGAAGCAGCAGGGCTTCGGCGTGGCTGGAGATCTGCGGCAGCAGCTTCGCGATGCGCGGCTCGGCGGACTCGGCGAAGAACACCGCCTTGAAGCGCAGGCCGCTGCGGATGGCCTCCTCGATGACGCGCACGCTCTCGATGGCGGTGAAGCCGTCGTCGGTGAGCTCGCCCCTGGAGAAGGCGCGGCGGAGCGCCTGCACCTGCGCGTTGGAGCTGCTGGCGATCTTCCGGAGGCGGCTGCGGTCGGCGGTCGGCATGGTCCCTTTGATTCTAGCGTCCCACCCGAAGAAAATCGGCTCGGGCGGGGGCACCCACATCGGGATGCGGCTTGTGGCGCCGGAAAGTGATATGTTACGTTTCGCGTTTCGGAGGGCCAGCGATGGGAGCGATGCCGAACGCCGCGCCGCGAGGCAAAGGATTGCCAGCCGAGATCATCAAGATCAACCCCAACCAGCCGGAGCCGCGGCTGGTCAGCTACGTGGCCGAGCGGATCCGCGCGGGCCAGGTCGCGGGCATGCCGACCGACACCTTCTACGGCCTGGCCGCCGATCCGCTGAACCTGCGCGCGGTCGACACCATCTACGACGTGAAGACGCGGTCGCGCCACAAGCCGCTCTCGCTGCTGATCGAGAGCGTGGACCAGGCGGAAGAGCTGGCGCGTCCGCAGACGGAGATCTTCTACCTGCTGGCGCGGAAGTTCTGGCCCGGGCCGCTGACGCTGATCGTGAAGGCGTCGCGGCGGTTGCCGCTGAAGGTCACGGCGAACACCGGGAACGTGGCGCTGCGCGTGCCGGCGGCGGAGATCCCGCTCGCCGTCATCCGCGCCGCGGGCGTGCCGATCACCGCGACCTCGGCGAACATCTCGGGCGAGAAGGAATGCACGACGGCGAAGGGCGTGCAGGAGCAGCTCGGGAACCGCATCCCCATCATCGTCGACGGCGGCGTGTCGCCGCGCTCGGTCGCCTCGACCATCGTGAATCTGACCGATCCTGACGGACGCTGGGAGGTGCAGCGCGAAGGCGCCATCACGCGCCAGGAGCTCGAGCAGATCCTCGGCAAAGAGTAACGAGGGAGTTTGTCCGCCGCGAAGGATCCTTCCAGGAGAAGCGTCGCGCGCCGGCTGGTCTGGCTGGCGCTGTTCGCGTGCCTGGCTTACGCCGGCGTCGTGTACGCGCGCATCGTGCGGCAGTCGCGCACGGACGAAGCGCGTCCCGCGGCGGCCATCGTCGTGTTCGGCGCCGCGCAGTATTCCGGGAAACCGTCGCCGGTGTTCAGGGCGCGGCTCGACCACGGCTACGACCTGTTCCAGCGCGGGCTGGCGCCGGTCATCATCACGACCGGCGGGCAAGGCGGCGACCCGAAGTACACCGAAGGCGGCGTGGGGCACGACTACCTGCTGGCGCGCGGCGTGCCCGACCACAGCCTGATCGCCGAGACGCAGAGCGACGACACCAGCGAATCGGTCGGCCGCGTGGCGGCCATCCTGAAGCGCAACGGGATGAAGGACTGCGTCGCGGTCAGCGACCCGTACCACCTGTTCCGCATCCGGCAGATGCTGGAGCGCGAAGGCGTGACGGTGTATCCGTCACCGCGGCCGCAGGCGAAGCCGCTGGG
>DATIBR010000030.1 GCA_035457425.1 Terriglobales bacterium | reverse complement strand
GGTCCCGCGGGTCCCCATCTCGCCGCGCGTCAGGTCGAGGATGCCGGTGCGCCGGCCCTGCTCGGCCATTTTCAGCAGCGTGCCGCCGCAGGTCTGTTCCACGTCATCGCGGTGCGCGGCGATCGCCAGGACGTCCAGCTGTTCGTTCATATCACGCGGATTAGAGTAACGGCGCGCCGTGCTCGTCGCAAGAAAAGCGCGCCACGATCGGCTGGGAAGATGCCTGGCACCGAGCGCATGGTCCTCGTCTGCCAGGCTGCTAAGTACCGCTTATCGCTTGCGTTCCACGAGGAAGTTCGCTAATTGCTTTAATGTTTCGCCGCGCTCGCCGAACGGCGCCAGCGCCTGCTCGCCCCGCCCGATGAGCGCTTCCGCCTGCACCAGCGACTCATCCACCCCGAACAGCGCCGGGTAGGTCGCCTTCTGCGACGCCTTGTCCTTCCCCGCGGTCTTGCCGAGTTGGTCGGAGGACTGCGTCACGTCGAGCACGTCGTCAATGATCTGGAAGGCCAGCCCGACGCATTTCCCGAACGTCCGCAGGCCCTTCTCCTGCTCCGGCGTCGCGCCCGCGTAGATGCCGCCGGTCACCAGCGCCGCCGTGATGAGCGCCGCCGTCTTCGATTCATGGATGAGCTTGATCGTGCTGGAGCCCGGCACCGTGCGCTCCGCCTCCAGATCCATGACCTGGCCGCCGATCATGCCATTCACTGTTCCCGTGGCTCGCGCGACCTCGTAGACGATCCGGACACGTCCCTCCGCCGACGTCTTCAGCTTGCTGAGCACTTCGTAGGCGTAGGTCTGCAGCGCGTCGCCCGCCAGTATCGCGATGGCTTCGCCGTACACCTTGTGGCAGGTCGGCTTGCCGCGCCGCAGGTCGTCGTTGTCGAGCGCCGGCAGGTCGTCGTGGATCAGCGAATAGGTGTGCAGCATCTCGAGCGCGGCCCCGAGGTCTTCCACGCCGTCCGGCAGCGAACCCGCCACCGCGCGCGCGGCCTCCATCGCCAGGATCGGGCGCAGCCGCTTCCCGCCGGCAAACACGCTGTGCCGCATCGCCTGGTGGATCGACGTCGGCTGCACCGACGCCGGCGGCAACAGCCGCTCCAGCGCGATGTCGGAGAGCCGCTGGCCCTGTTCGAGAGTCTCTGCGAGCATTCGCAGCGAGTATAGCCGACGAGAGCGCGCAGCCATCAGCCCAATCGCGCGGCCCATCCAACCCAACATGGCGAAGCGACCGTCTTCTTCCCGAAGCCGCATCCGGCAAGGCGCCGTTGCCGCCGCGGACCTCGCGCACTCCTTCCCGCGCATCGATCTGCCGATCCGCCCGCCCTATCGGCCGATGGAAGCCAAAAGCATCGACGCCATCCCAAGCGGCGACTTCCTTTACGAGCCCAAGTGGGACGGCTTCCGCTGTCTCGCCTTTCGCAAGGGCAGCCTGGTAGTGCTCCAGTCGAAAGCCGGCCAGCCGCTCGCGCGCTATTTTCCGGAAGTCGTCGCCGCCCTGCAGCGCCTGCCGCAGTCGCAGTTCGTTCTGGATGGTGAGATCGTCGTCTTTGACGGCCAGCGCCTCGACTTCGACGCCCTGCTGCAGCGCATCCATCCGGCTGAGAGCCGGATCAAGCGCCTCGCGCGCGAGACTCCGGCGACCTATCTCGCCTTCGATCTGCTGGTCGATGCCCGCGGCCGCTCCCTCACCGAGCGACCGCTCTACGGCCGCCGCGAATCTCTTCAGCAGTTCTTCGTCAACGCTCGCGGCGACGGCGTCCGGTTCTCACCCGCTACCACCGACTTCGCCCAAGCCGAGCGCTGGCTGCGCGAACTGGCTTCCGCCGGTCTCGACGGCGTCATCGCCAAGCGGCGCGACTGCCCTTACTTGAGCGGCGACCGCTCCGGCATGCACAAGATCAAGCGCATGCGCACGGCCGACTGCGTGGTGGGTGGCTACCGCATGGCGCAGAAGGGTGGCAAGGTCGGTTCGCTCCTGCTCGGGCTGCACGACGACTCCGGCCGGCTCAACCACGTCGGATTTTCCGCCAGCTTTACCGCCGCGCAGCGCGACGAGCTCAGGAAGATCCTGGCGAAGTACGCGGGCGGCGAGGGTTTCACCGGCAGCGCGCCCGGCGGTCCCAGCCGCTGGTCGCAGGGACGCGAGACGGCCTGGGTCCCGCTTCAGCCGCGCTTGGTCTGCGAGGTCCGCTACGATCACTTCTCCGGCGACCGCTTCCGGCACGGAACCAGGTTCCTGCGCTGGCGTCCGGAAAAGGATCCCCGCCAGTGCACGTACGAGCAGGTGCGGCCGGCAGGGAAGTCGGGGCTGCGGAAGTTGCTCGCCGCCTAGGCGGCGGTCGTCCGCGCCATCACGTGTTCGCGGTCCGCGGCCAGCACGATGCTGCGCACGTCCGACGAGTGGCAGCAATCCACCGCGCCCGCGGCCAGCGCCTGCATCCAGAGGTCCTCGTCGGCGAGCCGGTGCGTGCACACCACCGCCGTGGCGGGCAGGTCGCGCCGCAACTGCTCCACCTCGGGCAGCGAGGCCAGCTCCAGGTCGATCACCAGCAGGTCGGCGCGGTGCTTCGGTACCGACATGCGCGCTTCGTCGAGCGAGCGCGCCACGTGGACAGCCTTGAAGTGACTGAGCAGGGAAGCGGCCAGAGCCTCGGCTCCAGTCGGGTCGCTTTGCGCGACGACAACGGTCAGCGGCTTCATAACCCACCTTGTGCCGGATTTCCCGGCGGGGAGAGCATCGCGCCGCGGCGGGCTCGATGCGGTGGTTATCGTTTGGCCTGCGCCTTCTCACTCTCGAACGGCTCAGGCTGAAGCTTTCCGTTCTGCTTGAGCAGGATCTCGACCTTGCCCTCCGCCGCCTCCAGTTCCTTGCGGCAGGAACTCGAGAGCTGGATGCCTTCCTCGAACAACGCCAGAGCCTTCTCGAGCGGCAAATCGCCCTTCTCGAGCTCTCCGACGATCTTTTCTAAACGCTGAAGGCACTCCTCGAACTTGGGCAAAGTGTGCTGCTCCGTCCGTGATTTTACCGCGAAAGATTTTTCGTCAAGCAAAATTCCAGAGTAGATGATGCTCTCGTTACTTAGGCGAGTCGCCAAGTATGCGATTTGTAAACCTTAGACGGACGCCCGGCGGGTCGTCCCCAGCGCTTCCAGCACGTCGACGGCGGCGCGGTAACGCCCGAGCGGCGCCGAGATCTGCGCGCCCTGTACCACCCCGCGGATCCGCGTCAGCATCTCGCGCGCGATCGCGATGCCCTCCTCCCGCGCCGCTTCCGCGTCCTTGCAGCGCGCCATGCGCTCCACGATCGCGTCCGGCACCGAGACGCGCAGCTCATTCTTCATGAACTCCGCGTTCCGCACGCTCACCAGCGGCCAGATGCCGGCCAGCACCGGGATCTTGTGGTGCTCCACTCGCTTCAGGAACGACTCCAGCATCGCCACGTCGAACACCGGTTGCGTCACCGCGTAATCCGCTCCCGCCTCCACCTTGTATTCGAAGCGTCGCACCTCTTCGTCCATGTTGGGCAGTCCGGGATTCGCCCCCACGCCCACCGCGAACGCCGTCGCCTGCCCGATGGGATTGCCGCCCAGGTCGAGCCCCTGATTCAGGTTCGCGACCAGGTTCACCAGCCCGATGGCGTCCACGTCGAATACCGCGGTCGCGTCCGGGTAATTGCCGAGCTTCGGCGGATCGCCGGTGATGCAGATCAGGTTCCGGATCCCCAGCGCGTGAGCCCCCAGCAGGTCGCTCTGCATCGAGAGCACGTTCCGGTCCCGGCAGGTGTAGTGCAGGATGGGCTCGATGCCGACCTGCTGCTGGATCAGGAACGAGAGCGCCTGCGCGCTCATGCGCGCCGATGCCCGGGGGCTGTCGGGGATGTTCACCGCGTCCACTCCCACTTGCCGCACCAGCCGCGCGCCCTCCAGTTCCTTGGCCGCGTCCATGCCCTTGGGCGGCACGATCTCGATCATCGTGACGAACTCGCCCGCCGCCAGCCGCGCCCCGAGCCGCGAACGCTTCGCCAGCGGTTGCGGCTCGAGCGCCTGCGCCGGTTCACGCGACTCGGTCACCACCTGGAAGCGCTTGCCGCCCTCCTTCGCGCCGGAAGCCGTCAGCGCCGACCGCATCGCGCGCGTGTGCTCCGGCGTGGTGCCACAGCACCCGCCGACCAGCTTCACCCCCGCCGCCACGAACTTGCGCGCGTAGCTCGCCATGTACTCCGGCGAGCACAGGTAGATGTTGCGCCCTTCGACCGCGCGCGGGATCCCGGCGTTCGGCTGCGCGGCCAGCGGCTTGTCGGTGACCGCGCGAACCCGCTCGATCGCCTCCAGCATCGCCACCGGCCCGACGCTGCAGTTGATCCCCACCACGTCCGCATTCCATTCCGCCAGCTTCGCGCCGAAGGTCTCGGGGCTGGAACCGTCGAGGCAGTTGCCGTCGTCGTCGATGGTCACGTGCGCCACGATCGGCAGGGAGGCGTCCGCTTCACGCGCGGCGAGGATCGCTTGGTGCAATTCTTCCAGGTACCCGAACGTCTCGAGCATGAGCAGGTCGACGCCTCCCTCGCTCAGCGCCGCGATCTGCTCGTGGAAGGCCGCGCGCGCTTCCTCGCGCCCCGTCTTGCCCAGCGGCTCGATGCGCACCCCCAGCGGCCCCACCGAGCCCGCGAGGAACACCTGGCGGTTCTTCGGGATAGCCTCCCGCGCGATCCGCGCCCCGGCTCTGTTGAGTTCGCGTACCTGGCCCGCGAGGCCGTGCCGCGCCAGCCGGAACGCGTTCGCCCCGAAGGTATTGGTCTCGATCACCTCGGCGCCCGCTTCTGCGTATTCCCGGTGGATCCCGCGGATCAGCTGCGGCTGCGATTCGTTCAGCTCGTCGTAGCAGCGGTTGATGAACACCCCTTTGGCGTACAGCAGCGTGCCCATCGCGCCATCGCACAGGATGGGGCGCTGCTCCAGTCGCCGAAGGAAGGGGTGGCTCATCCAATCAGCATAGCAGCGTGGCGTTGCGCCGCGGAGCAACCGCTGGCGAGCGGAACAAGGGCGCAGCGAGCGCGCGGAAACTGCGGTCGAGTGGGACGGGGGGGCAGCAGGCGGTCTGCTATAATCCGCTTTTTACTCCCTCGACCCAATTCCTTAAGGAGCCCGTTTTGCGCCGTCTGGCTTGCGCAATCATCCTGCTCTCTGTCGTTTTCGTGTGGGGCTGCGGTGGTGGCAGTAACACCAACACCGGTCCTGTCACCAGCGGCCTCACGCGCCGCGCCTTTGTCTCCAATCAGTTCACCGGCGCGCTCGACATTATCAACGCCACCGACGACATCGTCAGTGCGCACCGCATCGGCACCGATCCCGGCCCCACCATCATGTCGCTCTCGCCGGATAAGTCCATCATCCTGGTAGCGACCGGGACGGGCAGCGGCAGCCGCATCGACGCCATCGGCACCGCCAGCGAAGCCGTCCTCGGTTCCTTGTCGCTGCCCGACGAGTCCATCAGCTTCTTCTATCAGCCCGACAGCAAGATCGTCTTCGTCGCCGTGCGCAATAGCGGCCAGGTTTTTCGCTGGGATACTTCCACCGCGACCAATTCCGTCACCAGCGTCTCCATCCCCAATGCCCGCCGCATGGTGCGCAGCCCGGACGGAAAACACATCCTCGTCTTTCCCGAGGACTCGACCGATACCGTGTGGTACATCGACACCACCGCCTCCACTCTCACCCCCGTCCGGGTGGGCGGCGCCCCCGGTCTATTCGACCGCCCCGTGTGGGCAGTGTTCTCGAGCGACAGCAGCAAGGCCTGGGTGCTGAACTGTGGCCCGGAATGCGGCGGAGCCTCTGCGGGGGTCCAGGTTTTGACCTTCCCCGGCGCAGTCATGGGTGCGGCTGCCGGCGTGCCGGGGGGCGCGACGTACGCGCTCCTGAGCGGCAACACTCTCTACGTCGCAGGCACCGCGCCCGCGACGCCCTGCGCCGCGCCCAATACCAGCCTGCGTTGTGGCGCGCTCACCAAGGTCGACGTCTCCGGTGCGCTCAACCCCTCGTATCCGCCGACCGCCGAGATCTCCGACGGCTATCACGATCACATGCTGCTCGCCGCCAATAATCGGCTGTACATCGGCGCCGAGTTCACCTGCGCCGCCGTCGCTCCCAACGGGTGCCTCTCCATCTTCAATACTTCCTCGAGCGCGGTGGTGATCGTTCCGCCCTGCGGCTCCGCCTGCAACAGCTTGAACGACATCAGCGGCATGACCACTATCACCGGCCGCAACGTCGTGTATGTGGTCGAAGGCGGCGAGTTGCGCATCTACGACTCCGCCACCGATGCCCTCCAGAGCAAGCAGGTCGATACCGTCGGACGCTCCTGGGATGTGATCTCCCCAGACTAGTGCCGCGCAAAGCGATAGGGCCGCGCCTCGGCGCGGCCTGTTTTTTCCCTTCTTAGTTCGCGGGTTTCAGCGTGAGGGTGTGCACCGTCGCCTTACGCACCGCTTCATCGGTGAAGGGAAGCGGGAAGCTGCCGCCTTCGTACCACGCGCTCCACTGGTCCATCGCGTGCGCGCTGAAGATCTGGCCCGACTGGCCCGTCACGATGTTCGACAGCGAATCGTCCAGCTTTCCCAGGTCGATGGTGAAACGCTGCGACGCGCCGAAGCTCCGCCCCGCCGCCTTCACCGTAAAGCTGTTGCCGGCTTGCGGGACCGTGCCCGGCCCGACGAAGCGTCCGACGCCCGGCACGGGACCGAGCAGCGGGTGCGCCAGCGTCAGCGGCAGGAACTTCCCCCACGTCCAGTCATCCAGGTTGCGCGGCGCCTCTTTGTCGGTCACGGCGCGCTCGACCGCTGCCGTGATCAACTCGTCCCAGTTTGCCGTGCCTTTCGGCAGCCAGCGCTGCGGTTGCCGCGCGAGCAGGTTCTCCAGCGCCACCGACTGCATCCCCCACGAGTACTCCTTGTAAACGCCGCTCACCACCCGCCGCGTCGGCTCGCCCTGGCCCGGCGGATCCGGCGCACCAAGATATCCCTCCAGCAGCAGCTGCCACAGATACCGCCGCGTCACGCTGGTCAGCACCGGCGCGACCGCATCCGGAAGAACCCGGCCGTCCCAGGTGCGCAGGATGTCCGCCGCCTTCCGCGCCTTCTCGGACGGCTGCTTGGCGTGGTCCACCGCGTAGACGATGCGCTCCGCGACGAAGCGATCGAACTCCGAGTACACGTCCATCTCGAGCGCCAGCATGTCGGCGGGCGCGAACTTCCGCCCGCTGCCCAGCATGCGATAGATGCGCTCCTGCCGGTACGGCGGGAACCATTGATTGCCGGCCATGTACCTGTATCCGTTCGGCGTGATGCGCGCGTTCGCAGTCGCCAGCACCCCGCTCGCCGGGTCGAACACCTGCGGCAGCTCCTCGAACGGGATGTTCCCAGCCCACTCGTGCGCGTCGTCGCCGCCCGCGACCGGAAGGTTTCCTTCCCAGCCCTTGCGGATGGGGATCATCCCCGTCGCCTGGTAGCCGATGTGCCCGTCCACGTCCGCGTACACCACGTTCAGCGCCGGAGCGACGTGCCGCGACCATGCCGCGCGGAAGCTCGACCAGTCCGTCGCCGTGTTCACGTCCCAGTACACGAGCGCGGGCGGCTGCTTCTCGTCGTAGACGTTCCACCGCAGCGCGACCTTCCGCGTCTCGCCGGGGACCAGGTCGCTGATGATCGGGCCATGCCGCGTCACCACGATGTCGAGCGTGACGTCGCCGCCCTTCTTCACCTTGATGACCTCTTGCCGATGCTCGGCCTTGGCCCAGCCCTGCGGCGTCTTGTATTCCCCCTTGCCGTTGAATTCCTCGACGTACACGTCCTCGACGTCGGGACCGAGGTTCGTGAACCCCCACGCAACGCGCCCGTTGTGCCCGGCGATCACGTACGGAAAGCCCGGCAGCGTGACGCCCGCGACGTCGAACGTCTTGCCCTCTACCGGCTGCGTCAGCTTGAGATGCGCCTCATACCAGACGTTCGGGATGTGGTGGCCGAGGTGCATGTCGTTCGAGAGCAGCGGCTTGCCCGACACCGAATGCGCACCCGACACCACCCAGTTGTTCGAGCCCGCGCGCGGCCGCTCCTCGTCGCCCAGCGGCGCCGCCAAGGGAAGCAGCTCGCGCCAGCGCCGCAGCCGCGTGACCGCCGAATCCTCATCCGTCATCTCCTCCTCTTCTTCCGGCGTGGGATCGTCGGCGGAAAGCCGCTTCGGCTTGTCGGTCGGAGGCTGGTCGCGCCACGAGGTCGTCGGGTAGAGGTCCGCCATCAGCTCCGCCGGCACGCGCGCCGCCACCTTCTCGCGCGCCAGGTCGTCGGCGTACGTCCCGTGATTCAGCGACTCCACGATGTTCAGCACCACGAGCATCGTGTCTTCCGCCGTCCACTGCTTCGGCTCATACCTCAGCAGCCGGAACTCGATGGGCAGATGCCCGCGCTGCTGCTCGATGGCAGCATTCACGCCCCGCGCGTAAGCTTCGAGATGCGCCCGCTCGCGTGCCGGCAACGCCGCCACCGCTCGCTGCGCCACGGGACGAAGCAGCAGCGTCCGCTGCCCGCGGTCCACCTTGAGCATGTCGCTGCCGAAGAAGTCGGCCCCGAAGATCTCGCTCAGCTCGCCTGCGGCAAAGCGGCGGTTGATGTCCATCTGCCACAGCCGGTCCTGCGCCGTCACGAATCCTTGCGCGAAGAAGAGGTCTTCCGGACTCGCGGCGGCGATGTGCGGCACGCCCTGGCTGTCCCGTGCGACCGTGACCGGCGCCGACAATCCGCGCAACCCGATCGACCCCTCGAGCTGCGGCAGCGCCGCCCGCGCGGTCGCGTAGAACCAACCGCCGGCTCCAGCGACCGCGACCAACACAACGAGCAGCAGGGCAATCGTGATCCGCGCCGCGATCCGGCGAGAGCGTGGGCGAGTGGGAGCGAGCATCGGTGTGGCCATGTGGGAAGGAAGCAAGATTGTATGGGGAGCCGCGCCGCCCAGCAATCGGGCGAACCTCGTATCCGCCCGCCCGCCGAGCCGATGGTATCCTGTCCCTCCGCATGCTCCAGAAGCGCATCGACGACCAGCCGACCATCTCCCGCGAGCAGGTCCGCGAGGCCCAAGATCTCTTCTACAAGCACCTCAAGCGCGTCGGCCTGAAGCACACCGACCAGCGCGACACCATCCTGCGTACCTTCCTCGAGACGCGCGACCATCTCTCGACCGACGAGCTCCACCGCCTCGTCAAGAAGCGCGACCCGCGCATCGGCTTCACCACCGTCTACCGCACGCTCAAGCTCCTCGCCGACTGCGGCCTCGCCAGCGAGGTCGCCTTTCACGATGGCGTCGCGCGCTTCGAGCACCAGTACAATCGCCGCAGCCACCACCACATGGTCTGCACCGAGTGCGGCAGCTCGGTCGAGTTCTTCTCGCCCGAGGTAGGGAAGCTGGAGCAGGAGATCGGCCGCAAGCACCACTACCTCACCACCCGCCACACTTTCCAGATCTACGGGCTCTGCCAGGACTGTCGCAAGAAGTCGTCCAGTAGCGTCGTGTAGCTGCCCAGGCCGCCCGCTAAGGTCTTTTTGTGCGCTTTTTCCTTCCCTGTGACACCGGATTTTGATAACGTCCCCGCGAACCACCAAAGCCAGCGCGGCCCAACCACGGTTTCACTCGAGATCGCGCGGCATATTCACGCAGCGTTGAGGAGGAAGCAACATGGCAGAGGGTACGGGAGCAGCGCCGGCGCCATCGACCGGTGGATTGGCTGACAATGTGGCCGGACTGTTGGTCTACCTGATCGGAGTTCTCGCGATCGTGTTCTTGCTCATCGAGCCGTATAACAAGAACAAGTTCGTTCGCTTTCACTGTTTCCAGTGCATCTTCTTCTGGGTCGGCGTGATCGCCTTGAACATCGGCCTGATGATCGTCTCCATGGCCTTGGGCATGATCAGCAGTGCGCTGGCAGCCGTCGCCGGCATTCTGTGGCTGGTCTTCCCGCTGGCTTACATGGTCGCCTGGATCATGCTGATGGTGAAGGCATACCAGGGTCAGCAGTGGAAGCTGCCGGTCATCGGCAATCTGGCTGAGAAGTACGCCTAGAACGTCTTGAGTTCTACCGGCGCGGTCCCGTTCGGCGGGGCCGCGTTTTCTTTTGCGCCTTGACACATTCTCCCCGGAATGAGATTCCTATCCACTTCTCTCGCGCGCGCCGGACGGGGAAGAGATGGGGTCTGATTGAAGGTCAAGGTCTTCTACCACGACAAGTGCTTTGACGGCGCCGCCTCCGCCGGCCTCTTCTCCCGCTTCTACCGCGAGCGCATCCGCGAGGACGTCGAGTTCGTCTACCACGGCCTGGTCCACCGCGCCGGCGCCCTGTTCGACGAGAAGACCTTCGACGGCGACGAGAATGCCATCGTCGACTTCAA
Source organism: Terriglobales bacterium (assembly GCA_035457425.1). Lineage (NCBI taxonomy): Bacteria > Pseudomonadati > Acidobacteriota > Terriglobia > Terriglobales > Terriglobales bacterium. The sequence continues at coordinate 74,352 of DATIBR010000030.1, read as the reverse complement.
GTACTCCCCCTCGCCCCGGATCACCTGGTGGTTCGACCACCACCAGAGCGCCTTCCTCACCCCCGACGACGCCTCGCACTACGAGCGCCAGCAGAGCAACAAGAAGTTCTTCGACCCCGACTACAAGTCCTGCACCAAGTTCATTGCCGACATCGCCCAGCGCCAGTTCGGCTTCGACCCCAAGCCCGTCGCCGAGCTGGTCGAGTGGGCCGACATCATCGACGGCGCCCAGTTCAAGGATCCCAGGATCGCCGTCGAGATGAAGGAGCCGGCCATGCGCCTCACTATGGTCATCGAGGCCAGCCAGGACCACACCTTCACGCCCCGCCTCATCCCGCTGCTCGTCTCCAAATCCCTGGCCGAGGTCCTCGAGGAGCCCTTCATCGCCGCTCTGCTGCCGCCGCTGCTCGAGCGCCACCGCCGCTCCATCGACCTGCTGCGCGACCGCACCGAGTGCAAGGACGGCACCGTCTTCTTCGACGTCACCGACCAGGAACTCGAGGGCTACAACAAGTTCATCCCCTACTATCTCCACCCGGAATGCGTCTATTCCGTCGGGCTGAGCAAGAGTTCCTTCCGGACTAAGGTCTCGGTTGGCTCCAACCCCTGGACGAAATCGCCCAAGATGGTGAACCTCGCGCACATCTGTGAGCGCTACGGCGGCGGCGGGCACGCTCGGGTCGGCGCCATCTCGTTCGAGCCCGGCCAGACCGAGCGCGCGCGCGTCGCTGCCCGCGAGATCGTCGCCGAGCTGCGCGCCAGCTTCCGCAACCCCGCCCAGTAACCACCTTAGGCGATTTCAGGGACTAAGGCCCGCTCTTAACCTCCGCCTACTACCCGTTTCCGCCTTTCTCTTCCGGGCCATTGCACCAGAGTAGATGCTTCCGTACCTTCACAACATCCCCTGGATCACTCTCGTACGGTGCGCACGGTGGACATCGTCGTGAGTGTTCGTGCGATAGGGGCATTCTGAATCGCACAAGGAGTTAGAGCTTTGCAGTCCCGGAATCTTAAGAGTGTCCTGCGCGCGCTGGTCCTGGCCGCCTTCGCGCTGCTCGTGTCGTCCGCTTTTGCCGGAACGACCTATTACAACATCGACCAGAAGACGGGCTGGCAGTCGTGCTCGGTCTGCGCCGGCGCCGGTGGCAGTGGGCCGTCGGCCTACCACACCACCGCCAGCGGCGTGAAGTCACCCTCGCGGGATGGCAACTCGCGCAGGTTCTTCCTCGGGGGCAGCACCCCCTACTCCAACGCTCTCTGGTGGAAGCAGCTCGGCCCCAACAGCGGCGTCCGCAGCTTCAAGTATGACCTCTACTACTACATCAAGAACCCCAGCGCCGCGCAGGCTCTCGAGTTCGACGTCAACCAGTCTGTCAACGGCAAGAAGTACATCTTCGGCACCGAGTGTGATTTCAAGGGCACGAAGACCTGGCACGTCTACGACCCCTACAACCGGGCGTGGAAGACGACCAGCATCGCCTGCAACGTCCCCAAGGCCTACACCTGGCACCATGTGGTGCTGGAGTTCAAGCGCCGGGACGACGGCAAGACTGGGTTCCTCTCGGTCACCATCAACGGCTCCAAGCACTACTTCAATCGCTCCTACGCGCCGCGCAGCACTTCCGCCCGCGAGATCAACGTCGCCTTCCAGATGGACGGCAACAAGTACCAGACCGACTACACCGTCTGGCTCGACAGCGTGAAGCTCTCGATCTGGTAGTCAGGCGCTCGGCGGTGCCGGTGTACGCATCCAACCGGGGAGACGCAATCGCGTCTCCCCATCACTTCGAAAGGCCGCGGTTTGAATAGGACACTCTCCATCGTGCTGCTGCTGACTCTGGCCGGCGGCTCGCTTTCGGCGCAGACGAACCCGGCGCCCAGGGGGGCGTCCGCCAAGAAGGCCGCGCCGGGGGCTTCCGCCTCCCGCCAGCAGGCCAAGCGTAAGTTCGCGCTCGACGTAGTCCAGATGGCGGTCGCGCTGCCGCAACCCGATCCGCAGGACCGCCTGCGCGTCCTCAGCTCCGCGACCTCCGTCGTCTCGCCCCTCAGCAGCAGGATGGCCCGGCAGTTCACCGCGGAGGGGGCGCGGCTCGAGGCTGAGCTCATCGCCTCCGGTGGGCGCCCGGCAGTCTCCATCTTCTCTACCGGTTCGGTGGATTGCGCCGTCGCGGCTCAGTTCATCGACACCGTCCCGCAAGACGCCGTGGCGCGCGCCGAGGATTCACTGCTCGCCGCCGTTTCCGTCTGCCCGCAGACCACGCGCGAGCCGCTCCGCCGCAAGCTCGACGCCGCCCTCGACATCGGCGTCGTCTCCGCTCGGCCGCTCCTCGCCCTGATGGAGTCCTTCGGCCCGTCCACGCGCTGGTCCCAGGACACCTTCGCCAAAATGTTCGGCTCGCTCCCGAAGGGCCCCGAGCAGCTCTCCGAGGCGCCGAACTACGCCGCCATGCTCATCCAGATGGCCCCGCACGTAGACAAGGACATCGCGCAGGACGCCGGCATTAACTTCCTCGAGTGGCTTGGCCAGTTCGAACCGGGAAACCAGCGCAATCTCGCCGTCAACATGGCGATGGGAGTCCTGCGCGACACGCTCGGCGAGCAGAAGCTGCAGGAAGCTCTCCAGTCGAACGTCGTCGCGCAAGGCGTCGCGCGCACCGAGGGCCAGCCCGGCGAGATCGAGCACCCGGAAGAGGAGAGCGTCTCCGTCCTCGAAGCCATGGATGCCAAGGGCGACCAGAGTGAGCGACTGGAGAAGTTGCCGTCGTCGCTGCGGGCAAGGGAAGCGGCCGCTCACGGTTTTGCGACCGGCACCGCCGGCGACCGTAAACAGGCCGACCGTTACTTCGACATCGCGTACTCCGCGCTCGACGAGGTCTGGTCGGCGCGCACGCCCGAAAAGAATGTCCCCGCGGTGGTGGAAGAAGTGAGCGAAGCCGCCGCGCACGTAGACGCCGTCGCCGCCCTGCGTCGCGCCCAGAAGCTGGCCGACCCGTCGGCCCAGGCGATCAGCATGCTCGCTGTGGCCCGCGTCGTGCTCGGAAGCCAGAACTGACTCTGGCGCCTTCGCCTCCGAGCGCGTTAGGCCGCCTGCTTCTTCTCCCGCAGCAACTTCACGTGGTCATGTGCCGCGATCACGGCTTGCGCCTGGCTCCGCACCGGCCCCTCGATGGTCTCCGGCAGGGGCTCTTGCAGCGCCTCCTCGTAGGCTTTGCGCGCGACGTCTTCGCCTTCCTCCACGGCGGCCAGCACCCCGTCATCACCCGGGATCGTCCCGCTCACCTCCCAGCCGCGGTGCAGCTCCGGCGCCGCAGCTTCATTCTCCAGTTCGACTCCCATCTGGTGCAGCGCGTGATGCAGCTCCGAGGCGTAGCGCGCTCGCTCCATGCTCTCGTCATTGAAATAGGAGCGCAGCTGTGAGTCCCCGATGTGCTCGGCAGCCTCCTGGTATCCCTGCTGGCCTGCGCGGCATAGCTCCGCCAGCCGTTGCAAGCTCGCGATCACGCGGTCCTTGGTCATGTGAGGTCCCTCCCGGAATCGCGCCGACGTTCCTGCGATGGCGTGGATTGTCGTGGGTTTGCTCGCCCCGCCGTCGAAATCGAGAGTTGTTGTCGACTTCCTCAGGTTTATTTCTCCGCCGCCGGCGTCCCCCTCGCTGCCGGGCGTATACTGGAAGAGTCTCGTATCGCATCCTTCCGCCTCCTCACCGAGCGGTCGCTTGCGCGACCCAATCTCTCAGTCAGCGAACTGCAACGACTCCCGCACCGCGGAGGTGCCATGGCATCCACTTTCAATAAGCGCCAGAAGGAACGAGCGCGCCAGGAAAAGCAGCGCATGAAGGCGGAGCGCCGCCTCGAGCGCAAACGCGAAAAACAGGATTCCCCCGCCGGTGGTCCGCCCATCGATTTCAGCGCCATGCACCAGGCCGAGCCGCAGGAGAACGAGGATACCCCGGGCGGTGACAATGTCGTCTAGCCCCCGTCGCGAGCTTCCCGCGCTCCCTTCCAACTTCGAACGCAACGTGCTCCTGCTCGACGCCGCCGAAGCTCGCCAGCTCGCCCGCGCGGCTGCCATGCGCTCCGTTGGCGCCACCGTCCAGTGCGCCACCTCGGCAGAAGCCGCCCGCAAGGCCTGGAAGCCCGGCGCGTACCAGCTTGTCCTCATCGAATTCCAGGGCGGCGGCCCCGAGTTCCGCCAGTTCTACGATTACGCGCGCAACCTCAGCGCGACCCAGGCCTTCGGCTTCTACGTGGAAGGGCCGCCGTACCTGGCGGCCAGCCCGCAGCAGCATGCGGGCCGTTCCGGACGTCGCGAGTCTCGGCCTGCCGCGAACCCGGCGGCACAGTCCACCTCGCTCGCTGCAGCTACCGAGCAGATCGCGGCCAAGCGCGCGCTGAGTCGCACCCGCCGCGAAGCCTCGCCCTCGGCGCCGGGCTCGTTCGCCGCTGCCGTCCGCGCGGCTGAGCAGGCTGCCGCCGACCACGCGGCTGCTGCTGTCGTCCCCATTTCAACGTCGGAGGAAAGTTCATGAAGATCTACGTCGGCAATCTGCCGTTCGATGCCACCGAAGCCGAGCTCCGCCAGATGTTCGAGCCGTTCGGCAAGCTGGAGTCGGTCAGCCTCGTCAACGACAACATGACGGGACGCTTTCGCGGCTTCGCGTTCGTCGAGATGAGCGACGGCGAAGCCACCAACGCCATCGCCGCCCTCAATGCGCAGGACCTGCGCGGCCGCGCCCTCACCGTCAACGAGTCGCGCCCCAAGACCGGCGCGCCCCGCGGCGGCGGTGGTGGTGACCGCGGCGGGCGCCGCCGCGAGTTCAGCGGCAAGGGCAATCGCTGGTAGCAAGAAAACGCGGCACGCTCTCGCGTGCCGCGCTGCTGGTTCCTTGCGACTAGGCGTGTCTCTGTAGGACCTCGCCCGGCAACCGCACCATCTTCGATCGCCCCCCGACCGGCGTCGGCACGAGGTTGCTGGTGTCCACCGGCCCGACGCGCTCCTCCGCCGCCAAGTCACCTTCCACGGTCATGCGCTCCAGGCGCACGCCCAGCGCGCGCTCCAGTTTGATCAGGTCGGTGCGCTCCGTCCAGTTCACGAAGGTGCTCGCCACGCCGCGCGCCCCCGCGCGGGCGGTGCGGCCCACGCGATGCACAAAATCCTCGGCCAGGGTAGGGAAGTCGTAGTTCACGACGTGCGCGATGTCGTCTACGTGGATACCGCGCGACGCCACGTCGGTGGCGATCAGCAGCTGCGAACGACCCCGCTGGAACTCCGCCAGCGCCGCGTTGCGCTGCGACTGCGAGCGGTCGCCGTGGATCATCCCCGCCTTGAAGCCTTCGCGCGTCAGCCGCTTGGCCAGGCGCTCGCAGCCGCGCTTGGTGCGCGTGAATACCAGGTAGCGCCCCGGCTCCTCGGTCAGCAGCTTTTGCAGCAGCGCCGACTTCTGGTCGTTCGCGACTTCGTAGGCCCGCAGCGACACGTTCTCGTGCGGCTTCAGGATGGAGCCGTGCTCCACCCGCACCGGGTGCTTCAGGTAGTCGTGGACGAGATGCTGCACGCTGGCTTCCAGCGTCGCCGAGAAGCACATCGTCTGCCGCTTCTTCGGCAAGCCCGCCACGATGCGCTTCACCGCCGGGATGAACCCCATGTCGAGCATGCGGTCGGCTTCGTCCAGCACCAGCACCTTCAGCTTGCTCAGGTTGACGAGCCCGCGCTCGGTCAGGTCCTCGAGCCGGCCGGGCGTCGCGATCACGACTTCCGCGCCGTCCTTGATCTGCTTGATCTGTTCCTTTTCCGAGAGCCCGCCGACGATCTGCGCCGCGGGAGGGAACTTCTTGCCGCGCAGCAGGTCATACTGCCCGACGATCTGGATGGCCAGCTCGCGCGTCGGCACCAGCACCAGCGCGTGGATGCCGTCCGGCTTCTTGTGCAGCAGCTGCTGCATGATGGGTAAAAGGAACGCCATCGTCTTGCCGGTGCCCGTCTGGGCGGTGGCAAGGATGTCGCGGCCTTCCAGCGCCGGCGGGATCGCCGACGCCTGGACTTCCGTTGCGGTCACGAACTGCGCTGCTGCCAGACGGTCCTGTAGGTAGGCCGAGATCGGCAGCTCTGAGAACTGTGTCATTTGTCTTGTTGCTTTCCTGGACGGCGTGGCGGCTGCAAACGTGATTCCGCTGTTTGCTGGGCGCGGGACGCCTGTCTCGGCTGATCTCGCGTAACGCTTAGACGGGAGGAAAGAAGAGGTAGGAGGTTCAGTCAGTGACTTGAATTGCCCACCGCACGCTCACGTGCGATATCAACGCACGATCAGTATAGCACGAAAAACGCGCTGCACCACTCCCGGTGCAGCGCGTTCCTTGCTGTGCACTAGCGCGGCTGGATCCTGATCTCCGGCCGCCGCACGACCACCCGCCCCTGGTCGTCGCGATAGTAGTAATAGCGACGCCTCTGGTACGTGTACGTGCGGCAGTCGCCCTGCTTCGCCTGTCCCGGCGGGACGCCGCAGTTGTCCCACCCGGTCTTCTTCCCGCGGCTCCAACCCGGCGGATTGCCTTCGTTCGCACCGTAGGTCCGCGTCTCGAAGCCGCCCTTGCGCTCCCACTTGTCGTCGTCCTTGGCTTTGTTCTCTTTGCCCTTCGACTTGTCCTTCCCGTCCTTGCCCTTGTCGTCTTTCGCGACGTCGTGGGACTTGCCTTTGTCCTTGTCCTTCATCGCGCTTGGTTCCGGCTTGTTCTTGCCCTTGCCCTGGCCCTGTGGCGGGTCGGCCATCAGGCTGGGCGTGAGGAACAAGCCGCAGACCAGCGCGCATACTGCCAACCAGCGTCTGATCATAAAGCTCTCCTGGCTGCACGCAGCAGCGCCGAATCTAGTTATTATGCGCCCGAACTAAGGTCGCGATGCCTTTGCCGGAAAACGGTCGAATGTGGAGGCCCCGGGCAGAGTCGAACTGCCGACCTACGGTTTAGGAAACCGCTGCTCTATCCATCTGAGCTACGGGGCCTTGCCACCATTCTAGCCCACGAAAACCGCGCGGGAACCTCTCCCGCCACCGCCTGCCGCGCCCTCTCGCACGATATAATCAGTCCCAGCGATGTCCCTCAAATACTCCATCGTCGTCCCGTTCCACGACGAGGAAGACTCCGTCACCGAGCTCTACTCCCGCCTCAAGGCGGTGATGGAGGCCTCGGGCGAGCCCTTCGAGTTCGTCTTCGTCGACGACGGCTCGCGCGACCACACCTTCCGCCTGCTCCAGGACATCGCCGCGGTCGACAGCCGCGTCGTGGTCGTCAAGCTGCGCCGCAACTTCGGCCAGACCTCCGCCCTCGCCGCCGGCTTCGATCACGCCCAGGGCGAGTTCGTCATCGCCATGGACGGCGACCTCCAGCACGACCCCGCCGACATCCCCGCATTCCTCGAGAAACTCGAAGAGGGCTACGACGTCGTCAGCGGATGGCGCAAGGAGCGCGTCGACAACTTCGTCATGCGCCGCTTCCCGTCGCGCATCGCCAACTGGCTGATGGCCAAGCTCTCCGGCGTCGACATCCATGACTTCGGCACCACCTTCAAGGCGTACCGCAGGGAACTGCTCGCCGAAGTCCCGCTCTACGGCGAGATGCACCGCTTCATCCCGGCGCTCGCCTCGTTCCACGGCGCTTCCATCTGCGAGATCCCCATCAAGAACATCGTGGCGACCCGCAAGTCGCACTACGGCATCTCGCGCACCTTCCGCGTCCTGTTCGACCTGATGACCATCCGCTTCCTGCTGCGCTACCTCACGCGCCCGCTGCACTTCTTCGGACGCCTCGGCATCCTCAGCGGCATGTCCGGCTGCGGCATCGCTCTCTGGCTGGCGTACGTCAAGTTTTTCCGCGGCGTCCAGCTCATGGAGCACCACGGTCCCCTGATGATCTTCGCCGCCGTCCTCATCGTCGCCGGCGTCCAGTTGCTCGCGCTGGGATTGCTGGGAGAGATGCAGGTCCGCCACTACTACACGGCCTTCGAAGCCACGCCCTACTCCGTGGCCAAGGTCATCCGCACCAAGGAAGAAGTCAGCAGTTAGGTGTAGGGAGTGAGCAAGGCCGCCCGCGGGCGGCCTTTGTCCTTGCCAACTCCTGACTCCCTGCTCCCGGTTACGCATTGGCAGCCTTTGCCTCCGCGCGATACCACTCGACGGTTCGACGAAGCCCCTCTTGAAAGCTGACCTTCGGGTCGTACCCGAACGCCGCCTGCGCGGCAGAAATATCGGCCAGCGAGTGCTTTACGTCGCCTTCGCGCTCCGGACCGTACGTCGCCTCACCCTTGTACCCGGTGAGCGGCTTCAGCATCTCGAACAACTGGTTGAGCGTGAACCGCTCCCCGCGTGCCACGTTGAACACGCGCCCAGCGACCTTCTCCGCCGGCGCCTTGCGCGCGGCCAGGTTCGCCTGCACGCAGTTGTCGATGTAGTTGAAGTCGCGCGACTGCTCGCCGTCGCCGAAGATCGTCGGCGCCTCGCCCCGCAGCATCGCCGGAATGAACTTCGCCAGCACTGCCGAGTACGGTGACGTCGCATCCTGCCGCGGCCCGAAGATGTTGAAGTACCGCAGCGACACCGTCTCCATCCCATAGCATTTCGCGAACACGCTCATGTACAGCTCGCCCGCCAGCTTGCTCACCGCATAGGGCGAGCGCGGATTGGGGTTCATGTCCTCGCGCTTCGGCAGGGTAGGGGTGTCGCCATAGGCCGACGACGACGACGCATAGACCACGCGCTTCACGCCGGCGTCGCGTGCCGCCATCAGCACGGCCAGCGTTCCATCGATGTTCGCGCGGTTGGTGGTCCCCGGGTCGCGCACCGAGCGCGGCACGCTCGCGATCGCTGCCTGGTGCAGCACGACGTCCGCCCCGCGGCACGCCGCCGACATCTTGCCCATGTCGTTGATGTCGAACTCGCGGAAATCCATCTTGTTGGTCAGGTCGGCGATGTTCTCGCGCCGTCCGGTCGCCAGGTTGTCGACGCCCACCACCTGGTCGCCCTGCGCCAGCACCGCCCGCGCCAGCGACGACCCAATGAATCCCGCCACTCCCGTGATCACGTATAAGGCCATGCGGCCCAACATATCACGGGGTGCTGAGCGTACGTGCCCTGGGTGATTCCGGTCACATTGGCGGCCTCCGCCGGGAGCTATAATCTAGAGTTTCATAACGTCCTGAAAGCGGTACCTCTTATGACAAAAGCGGTTATGAGCGAACTCCGCCTGGCGAAGCGCATGGCCCGCCTCGGCACCGAGACGGCCTTCGAAGTCCTGGTCAAAGCCCGCGCCCTGGAAGCCAAGGGCCGCGACATCGTCCACCTCGAGATCGGCGAGCCCGACTTCGACACTCCGGGCAACATCATCGAGGCCGCCACCGACGCCCTCCACAAGGGCTTCACCCACTACGGGCCCTCGGCCGGCCTGCCGCCGCTGCGCGAGACTATCGCGCAATACGTCTCGGAGACGCGCCACGTCCAAGCCGCGCCCGAAGAAGTTGTTGTTGTCCCTGGTGGTAAGCCGATTATTTTCTTCTCGATATTGGCGTTAGTTGAGGAAGGGGATGAGGTCATCTACCCGAACCCCGGCTTCCCCATCTACGAATCGATGATCAACTTCCTCGGCGCCAAGGCTGTCCCCATCAAGCTGCGCGAGGAGCGCGCCTTCTCGCTCGACACCGCCGAGCTCGCCGCGCTCATCACCGACCGCACCAAGCTCATCATCCTGAACTCGCCGCAGAACCCCACCGGCGGCATGATGGACAAGAAGGACGTGGAAGCCGTCGCGCGCGCCATCGGCGACCGCGACATCATGGTCCTCTCCGACGAGATCTACAGCCGCCTCATCTTCGAGGGCGAGCACCACTCCATCATGTCGGTCGACGGCATGAAGGAGCGCACCATCCTGCTCGACGGCTTCTCCAAGACCTACGCCATGACCGGCTGGCGCATGGGCTACGGCGTCATGCGCGCCGACCTCGCCACCCACATCGCGCGCCTGATGACCAACTCCAACTCCTGCACCGCCAGCTTCACCCAGGTCGCCGGCATCGAAGCCCTGCGCGGCCCGCAGGCCTCGGTGGACGCGATGAACGAAGAGTTCAAGCGCCGCCGCGACCTCATGGTCGCCGGCCTCAACTCCATCAAGGGCTTCTCGTGCCTCAAGCCCAAGGGCGCCTTCTATGTGTTCCCGAACATCAAGAACACGGGCTGGAAGTCCAAGCCGCTGGCCGACGCGCTGCTCGACGACGCCGGCGTCGCCGCGCTCTCCGGCACCGCCTTCGGTGACTTCGGCGAAGGCTACCTGCGCTTCAGCGTCGCCAATTCGATCGAGAACATCCAGAAAGCCCTCGACCGCGTCGGCGACTGGGCGAAGAAGAACCTGTAGCTCCGCGGCCTCTGTTTTTCTCCGCGCGCTCTGCGTTTCAATCGTTTTCTTTTATATTGTTTCGGCTCTTATGGCCGACAAGAAGAAGTTCCGCGTCTTTGCCACGTCCCGCATCGGCGACCCCGCCGAGAACCGCCTGCGCGAGCGCGGCTACGACCTCGAGGTCTACCAGGGCCCCGAAGCGCCACCGAAAGCACTCATCATCGAAAAAGTTAAGGCCGGCATCGACGGCCTCATCACGACGCTGCGCGACCAGATCGACGCGGAAGTGTTCGAAGCGGGGAAGGGCACGCTCAAGGTCGTCGCGCAGATCGCCGTCGGCTTCGACAACATCAACCGCGCCGACGCCAACAAGTACAAGGTCCCGTTCACACACACCGCCGACGTCCTGACCGAGGCCACCGCCGAGTTCGCCTTCTTCATGATGGGTGTGATGGCGCGCAAGATGTGGGCGAGCGAGAAGCTGGTGCGCGAGCTCACGTGGCCCTCCTGGCACCCGTTCCTGCCGTTCCTCGGCGACGAAGTCACCGGCAAGACGCTCGCCGTCATCGGCACCGGCCGCATCGGGCAAGCGCTCATCAAGAAGGCCACCGGCTTCGACATGAACATCCTGTGCTTCGACCCGGCCTATCAGAACGAGAAGTTCATCGCCGGCATCCAGGAGCTCATGGAGTTGCGCCACCGGCTCGGCCTGCAAAAAGAGAAGACCACCATCCGCTACGTCCAGTTGATGGAGGCGCTGCGCGACGCCGACTACGTCTCGCTGCACGTGCCGTTGCTGCGCGAGGGCGAGACCGACGTACCCACCTATCACCTCATCAACGTCACCACCCTGCGCTGGATGCGGCCGACCTCGTATCTCATCAACACCTCGCGCGGGCCGGTGGTCGACGAGAAGGCGCTCGCCCAGGCGCTGCGCGAGAAATGGATCGCCGGCGCCGCCCTCGACGTCTTCGAGAAAGAGCCGCTGCCCGCCGATTCGCCGCTGCTCGATCCCGCCATCGCCGACCGCATCCGCCTCTTCCATCACTTCGCCTCCGGCGCGAAGATCACCCGCCTGCACGCCGACCCCGACAAGGGTATGGCCGGCCGCACCGCCCAGGGCCTCATCGACGTCCTGGAAGGGAACTACGGCGGAGATCCGAAGAAGATGCCGTACGTGGTGAATAAGGAAGCGTTCTAGTCCTCCGTCTCCAGACTTCAATCTTGCGGGCAAAGCAGAAAGCCTCGCGGAGTCCGCGAGGCTTTTTGCTGAAGTCTGAAGACTGACGTCCGAAGACTACTTTTTCACTTCTAGCTCGTTCACGACCTGCTTCACGTTGGGCACCTTGGCCGCCACTTTCTCGGCCTCCTTGCGCTGCGCCGCCGTGTCAACATCGCCCTTCAGCGTGACCACGCCGTTGTTCACGTCGATGTTGATGTGCTGGTTGTCGAGCTTGTTCGCCGTGAACGCCGCCTGGAGGTTGTTCTTGATGCCGTCATCCAGGTCGTTCTCCATCGAGCGCGCCTCGCTTTCCATCCCTTCCGGGCGAACCGAGATCTCGTTCGCGACGATCAGGTTCCCGGCCGCGGCCTTGGCGATCTCTTCAGCCTGCGCCTTGTCGGCTTCCGACTTCACTTCGCCCTTCAGTGTCACGACGCCCTTGTCGCGGTCCTCATCCACGTTCACGTCCTTGAGGTTCGCTTGGTCGAGCGACCGTTCCACGTTCTCTTTCACTGAAGGTTGATTCGCGCGGTTCTGTGAGCAGCCGACCATGACGGCGAGGGCCAGGATCAGCGCCGTCAGGAGTGCGATAAGGTTCGTACGCATACACGCTCCTGTGTCAAAGTTGTTCTGGGGGAACACAGGACTCAGATGCCTCACCCGCGGAGCGGGAGGGCCGCTTTCCGAGAGAAAGCAGAGCTGCTGCCCAGGGTTGCGGCTGGTGGAAGAGCGGCCCTTCAGGGCCGCGTCACGGCGCGTTCTGCAAAGGGGCTTTAGCCCCGGCTCGCGGGCACCATCGCCCGCACCAGCGACTCGAACACCTTGTACCCGTCGGTGCACCCCAGCTCAGGCTCCGCCGCGCGCTCCGGGTGCGGCATCATCCCCAGCACGTTCCGCCCTTCGCTGCAGATGCCCGCGATGTTCTCCAGCGACCCGTTGGGGTTCGCCTCGGGCGTGAGCTTGCCGTCCGGCGTCGAGTACCGGAACACGATGCGTTGGTCGCGCTTGAGCGCCGCCAGCGTCTGCTCGTCGCACACGTAATTGCCTTCCATGTGCCCGATGGGGATTTTCAGCACTTCGCCCTCGCGGCAGGCGCCGGTGAACGGCGTCTCGGCGTTCTCGACGCGCAGGTAGATGTGCTTGCAGACGTACTTGAGTCCGGAGTTGCGCATCAGCGCGCCCGGCAGCAGGCCGGCTTCGCACAGGATCTGGAAGCCGTTGCAGATGCCCAGCACCAGCCCGCCTTGGGCCGCGTGCTTCCGCACCTCGTCCATGATGGGCGCGAATTTCGCGATGGCGCCGGTGCGCAGGTAGTCGCCATAGGCGAAGCCGCCCGGCACAATGACGCAGTCCACGCCTTGCAGATCGTGCGAATCGTGCCACAGGGAGACGACCGGCTGCTTGGCTACCTGGCCGGCCACGTAGAAGGCGTCGTGGTCGCAGTTCGACCCGGGGAAGGTGATGACTCCGAACTTCATCGCGTCCGCCTGCGTGTGGAGGAGTCCACATTCAAGAGTAGCATGGCCTTGCAAGCGCATCTCATCTCTGATGGAAGTCCATCCTCACTTCAAGACCGCTGGCTCCGCGATCAAACAGTGGTTCATTGCCACCACGCAGGACGCGCTTGCCGTCGGCGCCATCTGGCTGGTCGGCCTGCTCATCATCGGGGTGCCGTGGGCGCCCTTCTGGGCCTTCCTCGGCGCTGCATTCCAGTTCATCCCCGGCATCGGCGCCATCCTTGCCCTCATCGGACCGGCGCTGTTCCTGTTCTTCAAGGACCCCGAGAACCTGATGCCGCTGCTTTACCTGCTCATCCTCTACGCGGTCATCGCCGTGGTCGATGGCCTGGTGCTCCAGCCCTACTTCATGAAGCGGACCGCCCGCGTGCCCGTCTGGGCATCGATCGTCGTCCCCATCGTCTGCGCTGTCGTGTTGCCGTTCTGGGGCGTGCTGCTGGCGCCGCCGGTGCTGGCGGTGATCTATGCCTTCCGCGCCAAGAAGAGCACCGCCGTGGCTCAAATCGGCGATCGGCGATCGGCAATCGGCGATTCGGAACAGAGAAGGCCTCTGCTATAATTTTTGATTGGTTCTCATCCAGTTGCGGCCCATATCTGCCGCCGGAAATCTTTCAGAAGCTGAGGTCGTCATGTCTGGCCACTCAAAATGGGCCACCATCAAGCATAAGAAGGGCGCGCTCGACGCCAAGCGCGGCAAGATCTTCACCCGCTTGATCAAGGAGATCACCATGGCCGCCAAGGGCGGCGGTGATCCCGAGAAGAACCCCCGCCTGCGCACCGCCGTCGCGGCCGCCAAGGCCGAGAACATGCCCGCCGACAACATCAAGCGCGCCATCCAGCGCGGCACCGGCGAGCTGCCCGGCGTCACCTACGAAGAGGTGACGTTCGAGGGATACGGGCCGGGCGGCGTCGCCCTGCTGGTCGAGGTTTCCACCGACAACCGCAACCGCACCGTCAGCGAGATCCGCAATGCCTTCAGCAAGAACGGCGGCAACATGGGCGAGGCCGGCTCGGTCGCCTGGATGTTCCACAAGAAGGGCTCCATCGTCGTTCCTAAGTCCGCAGGCAGCGAAGACAAGCTCACCGAGCTCGTCCTCGAAGCCGGCGGCGAAGACCTGCGCGACGACGGAGAGAGCTGGGAGCTCATCACCGACCCCAATGCCTTCGAGACCGTCAAGGAAGCCCTCGCGAAGGCCGGCATCAAGCCCGAGCACGCCGAGGTCGGCATGTTGCCGCAGAATTACGTGAAGCTCGAGAGCCAGGCCGCCAAGACCATGATCCGCCTGCTCGAGGCGCTCGAAGAGCACGACGACGTCCAGCACGTTTGGTCGAACTTCGACATGGACACCAAGGCCCTCGAAGAAGTCGCGTCCTAGTCCCGTTTGCAAGGGTGACGGCCGGCGGCCCGCCGGCCGTTCGCTTTTGGATACCGCCGCAGTTTTTCTCTCGCCTGATTCCGCTCTCGCCTGTTACCTTTTTCCCGACCTTCTCCCAGGGGAAAATGATGCGCCACATCGCCAGTCTGCTCGTGCTGCTCTGCGTCTGCGCCTTCGCCACCGCTCAAGGCCTGCCCTCCGACTCGCTCAAAAAGGGGACTTGGGACTTCGGCGTCTCCGCCACCGGCGGCACCACCGTCTCCGGCGGCGTGGAAGACATCCAGATCTTCAGCGTCGGCCTGCGCGCCGGCAGGATCTTGACCAACGAGCACGGCTCGGGCTGGTACCGCGGCAACCTCGAGTGGGCCTTCGACTTCCACCCCGTCAACCTCTACTTCACCCCCATCGAGACCACCTACGGCGCCAGCATCACCCCGTTGAACGGAAAGTGGACCTTCACCAGCGGCAAGCGCATCGCGCCCTACATCCAGTTCGGTTCCGGCGTGCTCTTCACCAACCACGACTTGCCGTTCCCCAACACCTCCGAGGTCAACTTCCAGTCCAGCGTGGGCATCGGCTTCCATTTCTTCCACCGCGAGAAGCGCGCTTGGACGGGCGAGTTCAAGTACCAGCACATTTCCTCGGCCGGTTTGGGGAACCTCAACCCCGGCATGAACACCCTGCAGTTCACCGTTGGCTACAACTGGTTCAAGTAGCCCTGGCGATTGACCGACTCGGTACTCACCACCCGGTACTCGGTACTGGGCTGATATCCTTGTCTCCTCCAGCCATGTCGACTCTCGTCGAGTGCGTCCCTAACTTTTCGGAAGGCCGCGACCCCGCCAGGGTCCAGGCCATCGTCGACGCCATGAAGGTCCCGGGCGTCTGGCTGCTCGACCGCGAGATGGACGCCGACCACAATCGCTGCGTCATCACGCTGGTCGGCGACCGCGAAGCCATCGCCGAAGCCGCCATTCGCGGGGTAGGGAAGGCCGCCGAGCTCATCGACCTCACCAAGCACCAGGGCGCGCACCCGCGCCTCGGCGCCGCCGACGTCGTCCCCTTCATCCCCATCGAGGGCGTGACCCTCGACGACTGCGTCACCATCGCCCGCAAGGTCGGCGAAGAGATCTGGAAACGCTACCAGATCCCGGTCTACTTCTATGAAGCCGCCGCCACACGCCCCGAACGCGTCGGCCTCGAGAACATCCGCCGCGGCCAGTTCGAGGCCATTCGCGACGAGATCGCCACCAAGCCCGAGCGCAAGCCCGACGTGGGCGAACCGCGCGTGCATCCCACCGCCGGCGCCGTCGTCGTCGGCGCGCGCAAGTTCCTCATCGCCTACAACGTCTTCCTCAACACGCCCGACGTCGACATCGCCAAGAAGGTCGCCAAGGCCGTGCGCTTCTCCTCCGGCGGCCTGCGCTTCGTCAAGGGCGCCGGCTTCAGCGTGCGCGGCCTGGCGCAGGTCTCCATGAACCTCACCGACTTCGAGCAGACGCCCATCGCGCGCGTCTTCGAGTACGTGAAGCGCGAAGCCGCCCGCTACGGCGTCCAGCCGCTCTCCAGCGAGATCGTCGGCCTCATCCCCAAGAAGGCGCTTGAAGACGCCGCCGAGTGGTTCCTCCAGGTCGAGAACTTCGACTCCTCGCTCATCCTCGAGAATCGCCTCTCCGCCATCATGGGGGGCAAGGCGGCCGTCGGCGGACTCCGCGCCGGCGTCGAGCCCTTCGTCGAGCAGCTCGCCGCGCCGACCGCGACCCCGGGTGGCGGCAGCGCCGCCGCAGCCGCCGGCGCCATGGCTGCCGGACTCGCGCACATGGTCGCCGCGATGTCGCGCGGCAAGAAGGCCTACCTGCGATTCGACAAGGAGCTGGGCGAGGCCATCGCCCGCCTCGCCACGCTGCGCGAGGACTTCAAGGCTGCCATCGACGCCGACGCCGAGTCCTACAACGTCGTCATGCAGGCCTTCAAGGCCGCCAAGGACTCGCCCAACGGCTCGTCCGGCATCACCGCCGCGCTCAAGGGCGCCACCAGCGTCCCGCTCTCCGTCGCCCAGCAGGCTGCCGAGCTTCTCGCCATGGTCGACCGCCTCAAGCCCATCACCAATCCGAAGATGGCCTCCGACCTCACCGTCGCCGCCTCGCTCGGCCGCGCCGCCATCGACGGCGCCCTCGCCAACGTCGAGATCAACCTCGACGGCCTCGAAGACCCCGCCTTCGTCGCCGACATCCGCCGCAAGACCGCCGCCCTCAAGCCCTGAACCCCGCTACAATAGGGCTTCAACAACCAAAGTTCCCGCTGCTTCATCTGATTGCATAACCGCACTCATCGAGGTTCCATGAAACGCAGTCTCGCCTTCTGTCTCCTGGCTCTTGCTGCCTCGGCCCAGGCCGCGACGCTCGGCACCGCCGCCTCCACCGTCATTCCCGCCAGCACGCAGCAGATCATCAATGTTGACTACCGCAAGATGAACAACGCGCCCAGCGCCCTGGCGTTGAAGCAGCGCGTCCTGCCCGAGCCGCTCAAGCAGTTCGAGCAGGCGTTGAAGGGCGTCAACATTGATCCCGAGTCCGACGTCGAGACCCTCACCTTTGCCGCCTTCGCCTCCGGCAAGCAGGGCCTGCGCGTCGTCGGCGTCGCGCAAGGGAACTTCTCGCGCGCCAAGGTCCTGAAGAAGCTGCGGGCCAAGAAGGTGAAGGGCGAAAGGTACCGCGGCTCGGTCGTCTACCCGATGGTCAGCGGCATGCAGATGACCTTCCTCGACGACAACACCCTGCTGTTCGGCGACGACTCCGCGCTGCGCATCGCCCTCGACACCCGCGACGGCGAACAGCCCGGTCTCAGCACCAATACCCAGGTCACTAACCTGGTCGCCAACGTCGACTCCGGCACCGTCTGGTCGGTGCTCGACACCGCCGGCACGCAGCACATGATGCGCCAGGCCCTCGGCGACGCCTCCAAGCTCGGCGACTACGAGACCATCAGGAAGCGCATCCACGGCTCCTACTACACCGCCGACTTCGACCGCGGCGTGGACTTCGACCTCACCGTCCTCACCGCCGACTCCATGACCGCCACCACGCTCTCCTCGGTCGTGCAGGCCGGCATGTGGTGGCGCCAGAAGACCTCCGCCAGCGGGGCAGAGAAGATGGCGCTCGAGTCCACCAAGGTGGAATCCGACAGCGACAAGCTTAAGCTCCACTTCAAGGCCGACGACAAGCGCTTCCAGTCGCTCCTGAACTCCGACCTCTTCGCCGCCGTCTCGCGCTAGCTCCTTACGCGCAGCAGGCAGCGGTGCCGCTCGGCGCCGCCTTCCGCCCGTGGATCTTCGCCGAGACGATTCCCGCCACCGCCGCGTCGAACGTTTCGCAGCCGCATCCCTGGCGCAGGTCTTTCAACGCGTTCGACGCGCTCGGCGCCAGCGCCTCGGTCAGCTGTTTGCCCGGCGTGATCTGCGGGACCGACAGCTCTCCCAACCCCGCCGCCAGCGCCATCGCCAGGTAATCCGAGAGCAGGCTCGCCCCCGCCACGCAGCCCACGTACGCTTCCAGGTCCGCCGCGACCTCCTTCGGCAGCGGCTTCAGCAGCACGATGTCGCTCAGCGCAAACTGCCCGCCCGCCTTCAGGACGCGCGCCAGTTCGCGGAACACCGCCGGCTTGTCGGGGCTCAGGTTCACCACGCAGTTGCTGATCACCAGGTCCACGCTGCCGTCCTCGACCGGCAGCTTCTCGATCGACCCCTTTCGAAACTCGACATTCGTCGCGCCCAGGCGCGCGGCGTTCTCCCGCGCCAGCGCCAGCATGTCGTCCGTCATGTCCACGCCGATCACCCGCCCCGTAGGCCCCACGCGCCGCCACGCCAGGAACGCGTCGAAGCCCGCGCCGCTGCCCAGGTCGACCACCGTCATGCCGGGCCGGATCTCCGCCAGCGCCAGCGGATTGCCGCACCCCAGGCCAAGGTTCGCCTCGCCCGCGATGGCCAGGTCCTCGGCCGTATAGCCGATCGCCGGTGTGTTCTTCGCTACGTCGCCACAGCAACCGCCGCGCTCTCCCCGCGCGATCGCCCCGTACTTCTCCTGCACTGCCGCTCGCACATCCTTTTCCGCAACCCTGCTCATGACACGCTCCTTATTGATATCCATCAATGTCACAACCGCAAAAAAGAACCCTACAGGCCCTCTTCCAGCGCCTCCGCCAGCTCTTGCAGCGCCTTTTCATTCCGCTGGTACCACATCCACGGCCCGACCTTCTCGCTCGACACCAGCCCCGCCTTGCGCAGGATCCCCATGTGGTGCGAGATGGTCGGCTGCGACAGCCCCACCTTCTGCTCGATGTCGCACGCGCACATCCCCGACGGCCGCCCGATCGAGCAGCACCCCTTCTGCTTCAGTGCCTTCAGGATCCGCCGGCGCGCCGGGTCGCTGATCGCGTGCAGCAGCTCCGAGAGCCGCTCTTCCGTGACTTTGGTCGCAGTCGCCATATCGATACCTATCTATACGCCAGCATATCGATGCCTGTCAATACTGAAATGTCACTTTTTTCTTGCCCGGTCATCCCAGCAGGGAACCCGGCTCTCCGGAGGTTAGAATCAGGCCATGTTCGAAGGCGACGAACGCAAGCAACTGGAAGTCCGCATGCGCCAGGAGGGCCGCTTGCCTCCCGGCCAGTCTGCCACCATCAAGTGGCCGGTCCTGCACTATGGCTCCGTGCCGCGCTTCGACCCCGCGCAATGGGACTTCAAGGTCTGGGGACAGGTCGAGCGCCCCTTCAAGATGTCCTGGGAGGGCTTCAACGCTCTCCCGCGCTTCGACGTCACCCGCGACTTCCACTGCGTCACCCGCTGGAGCCGCTTCGACAACCGCTGGACCGGCGTCGCCTTCCGCGAGCTCCTGAAGATCGCGCGACCCAGGCCCTCCGCCACCCACGTGCTGGTCCACGCCGAGCAGGACTTCACCGCCAACGTCCCGCTGGCGGACCTGGACAGGGAAGACGTGCTCTTCGCGACGCATCACGACGGCCAGCCCCTCACGCCCGAACACGGCTATCCCCTGCGGCTCGTCGTGCCGCATCTCTATGCATGGAAGTCAGTGAAGTGGGTCCGCGGCCTGGAGTTCCTCGACCATGACGTCCCCGGGTTCTGGGAGCGCAACGGCTATCACATGTACGGTGACCCGTTCCAGGAGCAGCGCTTCGATACCGACGAGTAGCTCGGCTGGCGCCGGCGACTCGCCGGCGCTCATTTCTTGACGATGGCGTTATATCCATCGCCTGCGAGTTTCGATTTCATCGCATCCGCGTCCTTCAGCTCCGCGAACGGCCCCACCTGTACCCGGTAGAACTTGTCCGCGCCCGCGGGCGGCACCACGAACACCGGATACTTCTTCTTCCGCAGCGCCCCCGCCAGCGTGTCGGCGTCTTCCGAGCGCGTGACCGCTGCCACCTGCACCATGAACCCCTTCGCGGGATTGGTGGCCATCTCCGGCGTCTTCACCGCCGCCTTGGTCGTCGCCGGCTTCGGGGCCGCCGGTTTCGGGGAAGGCGCCGCTTCGGTCTCCGGCGTCGTAGTCTCGACGGGTGCGGCCTCCTCGCTGCGCGACGCGCCCGGCTTGGGTGCGCCGCTCACCGGCGCGGGTTGTGAGACCTGCGCGGCATCGACGCTCGGCGGCGCCGACCTCTTGCCCATCATGTATCCCACGCCCAGCGAGATCGCGCACAGGATCACGACCGCGAAAAAGTAGAACAACATGCTGCCGGTCGTGTTGCGTGGCGCCTCGAGTTCGTCGTGCCCGTGCTCTTCGTGGCTACCCGGCTCGTCGTTCCATTCCGTCATGGGTCACTCCCGTGTTCAGCCTTTGCTGTTCGCTTTGTCCAGCACCTTCGTCAGCCCCGAGATGATGTCGATGGGGATGGGGAATACGATGGTGGTGTTCTTCTCTACGCCGATCTCGGTCAGCGTCTGCAGGTAGCGCAGTTGCAGCGCGGTCGAGTTGGTTGCGAGCACGTTCGCCGCGTCCGTGAGCCGCTGCGCCGCCGAGAACTCGCCCTCCGCGTGGATGATCTTCGACCGCTTCTCGCGCTCCGCCTCCGCCTGCTTCGCCATCGCGCGCAGCATGCTCTCCGGCAGGTCGACCTGCTTCACCTCGACGTTCACCACCTTCACGCCCCAGGGCGCGGTGTGCTGGTCCAGGATCGACTGGATGCGCGTATTCAGCTTGTCGCGATGCGCCAGCAGCTCGTCGAGCTCCACCTCGCCCAGCACCGAGCGCAGCGTCGTCTGCGCGAACTGCGACGTCTGGTAGAGGTAGTTCGAGACTTCGACCACGGCCTGGCGCGGCTGCACCACGCGCATGAAGATGACGGCATTCACCTTCAGCGTCACGTTGTCGTGCGTGATGATGTCCTGCGGCGGCACTTCCAGCGCCTCTTGCCGCAGCGACACGCGCACGATCCGGTCCACCGGCTTGAACACGAAGATGAGCCCCGGCCCCTTCGGTTCGTCGAGCAAGCGGCCCAGGCGGAAGATCACGCCGCGCTCGTACTCGGCCAGGATGTTGACGCAGGAAAGAAGCCAGATGACGAAGATGACGCCCGCAACCAGTAGGACTCCCATAGCTGGACCTCCGGCGCTGAGATGAAAGGCTGTGCTGGGGCGCGATTGTATATCAGCCCTTCCGCAACGCAGCCGCCGAACGCCTGTGGAAATCCGCCGCCCTCAACTCCGTCCGGTGCGCTCCGGCGCCGTTCCGACCGGCTCCACCTCCAGCCGCAGGCCGTCCACGTGCCGCACCACCACGTACTCGCCCGTCGCGACCGGAGCGTGCGAGGAAGCGTCCCACAGCTCGCCGTGCACGAACACCTTGCCCGCGGGCGCCAGTTGCGTCCGCGCCACTCCCACCTCCCCGATCAGCCCCTGCTCCCCGGTCGTGACTTTGTTGTGGTGCGCGCGGAAGACCAGCGTCGCCAGCAGCACCGAGATCACCGCGAAGGGAAGCGTCACCGCCAGCGCGGTCGCGAGCTTGATGCGCATCTCCGGGATGGGCGCGTCCACCAGCAGCAGCGCGCCCAGCACCATCGCCACCGTGCCGCCCGCGCCCAGCAACCCGTGCGAGGTGAACTTCGCCTCCAGGATGAACAGCGCGACACCGAGCACGATCAGCCCTACGCCCGCGTAGCGCAGCGGCAGCAGTTGGAACGCGAAGATCGACGTTAGGATCAACGCCACCCCCACCGCGCCCGGCGCGATCGTCCCGGGCGCCTTCATCTCGATGAACACCAGCAGCATCCCCACGATGAACAGCGCGAACGCCACGTTCGGGTCCAGGATCACGCTCAGGACCCGCTCCCGCAGCGTCATGTCCCAATCCACGATGCGCTTGCCTGCGACCCGCAGCATGGTCTTCTTGCCGTCGAAGCGCGTGACCTCGCGCCCGTCGAGTCGCTTCAGCAACTCCTCGGTCGTGGGTGCCACGATGTCGATCAGTTTCTGGTCGAGCGCCTCCTGGTCGGTCCACGATTTCGACTCGCGCACCGCCGTCTCCGCGACCTCCACGTTCCGGCCGCGCTTCGAGACGTAGCTCCGCAGGAATGCCGCCGCGTCGTTCTCCAGCTTCTTCGACATCACTTCGTCGATCTTGATGCCCATCACCACCGGGTGCGCCGCGCCCGTGTTCGTTCCCGGCGCCATCGCCGCCACGTCCGCCGCCACCAGGATGAAGAACCCTGCCGACGCCGCGCGCGACCCGCTCGGCGTCACGTAGACGATCACCGGCACCGGCGAGGCCAGCATCTTCTCCACGATCCGGCGCATGGATTCACCCAGCCCTCCCGGTGTGCGCAACTCGATCAGCAGCGCGTCGGCTTTCACGCGCGCCGCTTCGTCGATCCCGCGCGCGATGTACTCCTCCGAGATAGGCTGGATCGTGTCGTCCACTCTTACTCGCACGATGTCCGCCAGCGCGGGCAGGGAAGCGATGAGTAGCAGAAGTGCCAGGGAACGGACGAGTCGGGTCATGGGTTGCGCAGCGGCTGCCCCTTCTCCGCAAGCTTGGCTGCAATCGCGCTTTTCAGCGTCTGGGCCGCCGCGTTCGCCGGCTCGAGCTTCAGGGCCTGCTCTACGCTGGCGCTCGCGGCCTCCGGCTTATTCTCGTCCAGATCGAGTCGCGCCAGTACTAGAAATGCGTCGGCGTTGGGCCCTAGCTTCAGCGCAGCCTGCGCTTCGCTGCGCGCCGCCTTCGGGTCGCTCGTCAGCTCCAGGAAGCGCGCCAGCCCCGCGTGCGCTCCCGCATTCGTCGGATCGAGCACCAGCGCCTCGCGGAAGTCGCGTTCTGCCACCACCAGCAGTTCCTGCGCCAGCATCTCTCTGCCGTGCTGCACGTGGAACGCGGCATGCACCTTCGGCTCCGCCTCCGCCATGCGCTGCTCGTTAAAGCTCTCGATCTCCATCGCCAGCTGCCGGAACGAGCTCTCGTCGTAGTTCGGCTTGACGCGCTCCAGCGGCACCTTGACCGGCGCCTGACCCTTCACCGTCGGCGGCGGCCCGGCATTCGCCTGCTCCAGGAACGCCTTCGCTTCCGCGTCCGAGCGCAGCGCCAGCATCTCGCGCAGCTGCTTGGCCGCGCCCGCGGCGTCGCCCGCCTTGTAGAGCGCCACCGCCAGGTTGAAGTGATAGTCCGGATCGCTGGGGTCGGTCCGCACCGCGCGCTGGAAGTACTCGACCGCGGCCTTCGAGCCCCGTCGCCCCGCCACGACTCCCAGGTTGTTGTAGACCTCCGTCAGCGGCAGCCGCGTCGCCACGAACTCGAACGCCGCCTGCGCCCGCCCGTAGTCGCCCGTGTAGTACGACGACATCCCCAGGTAGAACTGCGCCTCGCGCGCCGCCGGCTCCTTCTGCGGGACGCGCGCGAACCACGTCGCCGCTTGCGCATAGTCCCGCCCCGCGTAATACGTCTTGGCCAGTTGCAGGATCGCCGGCGTGTAGCCGGCGTTGATGCGCACCGCATCTTTCAGCAGCTGCAGCCGCTCCGCCCGGTCGCTCGCCATCACTCCGCGGATGTACTTCTCCAGCGCGTCCAGCCGCACTGTCGGACCCGCCGCCACGAACTCGTTGCGCGACATGATCTGGTTCGGGTTCATCTTCCGCAGCAGGTCCCAGGTGAGCGCCAGCTCCAGGTCGAGCAGCTGCGGCAGCGGCCCGGCCGCGCGCATCTCCGGAGTGAGCCGCAGCTTGCGCAGGTCGAGCAGTTGCGCGCTCGCGCTGAACGTCTGCCCGTCGTAGGTGTACCGCCCCACCACCAGGTAGTCCGCGTCCATCGACTCGCCCAGCTTGATGAGCGTCGCCAACGACGGCCGCGCCCCGCTCGGGATCCCCAACCGGTCGAAGGCGTACCGCCGCACGTCGCGCGAGACCACGTACAGCGTCCCTCCGGCGGCGAGCCGCGACCCCACGATCTCCGGGAACGACTCCCCGATCCACTCCAGCCCCGGCGCCTTCGACGAGTTCTCGAACGGCAGGACCACGACCGTCTGGCCGCCGGCCAGCTCCTGCGCCCCCGCCACGGCGGAGCACAGCAGCGCCATCACCACCGCGATTCGCTGGAATCCCTTCAAGATAGGACGATTATAGCCACCTCCCCAAACCTCCTCCTGTGACCCCCGCACCGCCAATTGTGACTCCCGTCACAGCCGCCCCGGGCCCTTAGTCCGACAATCACCTGCAAGGAGGGGGACGCCATGAGAACACCTAGCCAGGACCCCTACGGACGCGAGCTCATCGAGCTGCTCAAGCAGGAGCTGTTGTTTGTCGAGCAGGGCGGTTACGGACGCTCGGTGCACAAGCCCCACGACCCGACCATCGTTTTCCAGGATTCGCCGACGTGCTTGAACTTCGGGGAGCCGCAGCGGGTCCACGAATGCGACCAGTGCCTGCTCACCCGCATGGTGCCGGCTGAGAAGATGGGCGAGGAGCGCCCGTGCCATCACATCCCGCTCAACGCCAGGGGCGACACCATCGCGAAGCTCGCCGAGAAGGGCGACGACCTCCGCACTCAGGAAGCGGTCGCCGATTGGCTTCGCAAGGTGATCGCCAACCTGGAGCAGTTGCAGAACACCATCGCCTGACGCAACACGCCTCCGCGGGCTCCCATCGCTACACTCCGGGGAGACCGCCCTTGACTACGCTCCTCCGGCGCGTAAGCTAGACGCCCGTCATCTCACCCCGGAGGATTCTCCCAATGCGACTCAAGCTTTTGGGCCTCGCGCTCGCTGCGCTCCTTGTGGTCTACGGCGTCAGCGCGCAGCCTTTCCAGCCACAGGGCGAAACGTCCATGGCCGCCACCAGCCGTCCCACCGACGGCTACACCGTCCACGTCCTCGCTCCCCACGTCGTGAAGGGCAAGGTGATGGGCCCCTTCCATCACTACTGCAAGATCATCTCGCCCGAGCCCATCATCCAGTGCCAGATCTACAACTCCACCGACGCCAACGCGCCCCTCACCCAGATCGAGTACATCGTCGCCAAGAGCATCACCCGCAAGGGCGACGTCCTCACGCTCAAGCAGTGGAACCGCGATTGGCACGACCACAAGCAGGAGATCGCCACCAAGCGCGTCCAGGTCCTCGACGTCACGCCTGAGGAGGGCGCCAAGATCGCCGAGACCGTCTCCCACACCGACGGCCTCATCTTCGACCTCTGGCCGCACGGCTCCAGGATCCCGACCGGCGCGTCCAGCATCGCCCAGTCCGTCGGCCACGTGAACCTGAAGTCGCTGAAGGAAAGTTCCGAGTAGTCTCTCGCGAACGTCGAACGGGGCGCCCTTGGGCTAAGGGCGCCCCGTTCTCTTGGAGGAATAGAGCAGGGCCCTTACCGCAGACCGGCGAGCTCTTGCAAGCGTCGCCAGTTCTCCAAGCGGTCGAGTCGCGCTGCCTTCAGGTGCTCGTCGGGGACGCCGTCCGCCGAGAAGTGGCGGGCGAACCGGCCTTCGCTCTTTGCGAAGGTGATGAAGTCGACCGGCTCCGTGGTTCGGGGATCCACGTACCAGTCCTCCTTCATCGCGGGATTGCCTTGCAGGCTGAGGCAATCGCGCAGCCGTTCACCCTTTCTCGGATCGAACACGAGCAGCGGGAATGCGCGCGACTCGACCGCCAGCTTCGCCTGAGTGATCGACGCATCGTCGGGCACGCCGTGCTCAGGCTGGCAAGTCGAGTACACGATCACCACGGCCGGGCCCGGGTACTCGTTGGCCGCCATGATCGTCTTGTAGAAATGGTTGAGGTGGGCCGCGGTGGTCTGCGCTACGAAGACATTCGGATGCATCAGCAGGATTCTCCCCAGCTCTTTCCGATGCTCTCGCTTGCCTGGCAGCGCAGTTCCCACCGCAGCCATCTTGGAATCTTGTGAAGTGAAAGTCGCCGTCGAGGTCTGGCCGCCGGTGTTCGAGTACACCTGCGTGTCCAGCACCAGGACCTTGATGTCCATGCCAGAAGTCACCATGCGCGACAGCGACTGGAACCCGATGTCGTACATCGCGCCGTCCCCGCCCAGCACCCACAGCTTGCGGTCGGTGTGGCCTTCCTGGTCCCAGCGCAGCCGGATGCCCATCGCATCCGCTGGCGCGTTCTCGAACAGGGAATTCGTCCACGGCACCGCGTACGGGTTGAACGGATACGTCGAGCCGTAGACCGTGTTGCACCCCGTCGCCGCCACGATGCCGATCTTGTCCGCCCCGTACACCATGCCGGTCGCCGCCAGCATCAGCCGGATCGCCGTCGCTTCGCCGCATCCCATGCACGACCCGGCGCCGCCCGCGAACAGCTGCGAGTCCGCTCCCAGCATCATGTCGCCCAGCGCCTTCTCGTTCAGGTAGCGCTTCGGCGTGTCCGGCAGCGCGCGGTACAGCTCCATCGTCGCGTCGTACTCCGCCAGGCTGATCGCCGCCTTGCTCACCATCTTCAGCGCGTCGTGCTTGCCGCACGCCGTCACGCACTCGCCGCAGCCCTTGCACTTGTCCGGGTCCACGAAGATGCCGAACATCCCCGGCTCTTCGCCCTTGCGCTGCGGGATCTCGTAGTACTTGCTCGTCTGGCAGAAGGCTTTCGAGAGCACGCCGTCGGTCGCGATGCCGCCGTCGTAACGCGTCTTCTCCACCACCTTGCCGAGGATCGCCGTATCCGGGCAGACGTTCACGCACTCCATGCAGCCCACGCACGCGCTCGCCAGGAACGCGGGAATGTCCGGCGCCAGGGTGCGGAAGCTGCGCTCCCGCCCGGTCGAGGCCGGGATCAGGCTGCGTCCCACGAATTCGTCGGCTTCCAGCGCTGCCTCGCGGCCGCGCGCGTATCCCCCGATGATGTTCTCGCAGAAGTCCGGCGGGATGACGCACGAATTGCCGGCCAGCTCCCGGTGGCCGTTGCCGTTGACCACGTTCAAGGGTTCCGCCGCGGGCACGGCCCCGTGCGCCACTTCCGCGACTTCGCGATACCCACGGCGGGCGGCTTCCAGGTTGTCGGCCACCACGCGTCCGCCGCGCTTGCCGAAGTACTTGGTCAGCGTCTTTTCCAGCGAGGCGAACAGCGTGCTCTCGTCCAGCCCCGCCTGTTCCGCGAACGGCGCCAGCCGCAGGAACGCCCCCAGCAGCACGATGCCTTGCATCCTCACCTGCAGGTCGGCGCGGCTCGAGCTCTCCCGCGCGATCTTCTTCGCGTCCAGCGCGAACAGCCGCTGCTTCCGCTCCGCCAGCGTGCGCCGCGTCTTCGCCGGCAGGCTCTCCCAGATTTGTGAGGGCGGGAGCGGCGATTGCCAGTAGACGATCCCGCCCTCGGACAGGCCCTGCAGGGGATCGCCGGACAGAAAGGCGTTCTCATCCTGGATGGCCACAAACTCCACTTGGTTCAGCTCGCAGTGCAGCCGCACCTGCTCCGGCGCCAGCGTCAGGTAGTAGTTGGTCGGCAGGCCCTTCTTCTCCGAGCCATATTTCGGGAAGGCCTGCGCGTACAGCCCGAACAGCTCCGATGCCACTGACGCGATCACCTTGTTCGTCGTGACCGAGCCGAATCCGCCGATCGAGTGCCCGCGCAGCGAGAACGCCCCCGCCGGCCGCACGTCCGGATCCGTCTTCGCCTCGACCGCGTCCGGATGCTTCACGCCCAGCACGAAGTTCTTCTTCGGATAGAGCTGCTCCATGTTCTCCAGGGCAGCCACGAAGTGGCCGGCGCGCAGGTCGCGCCCCCCCAGTCCCGCCACGCCCGAGTACACCGCCGGGATCCACTCCTGCGCCGGACCCTCGAGTCCCGTCTGCGCGTCCGCCAGCGCTGCCTTGACTTCCGTCGACAGCGGGTTCGACTGCGCCAGCGGAACGTCCGCGCGCTCGATCACCGAGACCGCGCGGCAGTCGCGCAGCGCCTCCGCCAGCTCGCGAGAAGGGAAGGGGCGGAAGCTGGTGATGCTCACGCACCCCACGTTGTGTCCGCGCGCCCGCAGGTAGTCCACCGCGGCTTCGCACGTCTCCATCATCGAGCCCATGCCCACGAACGCGTATTCCGCCTTCTGCATCTTGTACGGCTTGATCAGCCCGTAACGCCGGCCCGTCAGGCGGCCGAATTCCTCCATCGCCTGCTCCAGGTCCGGCTGCACCTGCGCGTAGAAATAGCGCTGGCCGATCTTGCCCTTCATGTAGCTGTCCTGGTTCTGCACGCAGCCGCTTACTCCCGGCGCCGCCGGATCGAACAGCTTCCGCAGCTTGTCCTGCGGGCGTCCCACGAACTCCTTCATCAGCTCCGGCTCCGGCAGCTGGATCGTCTCCAGCGTGTGCGTCGTCAGGAAGCCGTCTTGCGAGACGAAGTACGGCGTCTCGCTCGCCTCCGCCGCGCGCCGCGCGATCAGCGTCAGGTCCGCGCACTCCTGCGCGTTGCGCGCCCACAGCGTCCCCCACCCTACGTCCGCCACGCCCATCACGTCGTCGTGGCCGCAGTGCACGTTCAGCGAGTGCGAGGTCAGCGCCCGCGCTCCGATGTGGAACACGATCGGCAGCCGCTTGCCGCTGATCACGTACAGCACTTCCTTCATCAGGATGAGGCCCTGGCCCGAGGTGAAGTTCGTCACTCGCCCGCCCGCCAGCGCGTAGCCTTCGCACGCCGAGGCCGAGCTGTGCTCCGATTCCGGCTCCAGGAACTGGATCGTCTCGCCCCACACGTTCTTCTTGCCGTTCGACCACTCCGCGGCGAACCCGTCGCCCATCGGCGTCGAAGGCGTGATGGGATACGCGCACGCCCCCTGCGAAATGTGCGATTCCACCCACACCACCGCGCCCGATCCGTCGACGGTGCTGCGGATGCCCGTGTACTTCGGCTTCTCCGCCTTGATCTTTTCTTCTACGTTTGCCCGATCAAACGTTGAGACGCTCACATTTCCCCCAGTCCGCTTCCGGATTCTCGTTGAGCAGGTAATAGCGGCGCTCTTCCGCTTCCATGTGCGCCACCATCTTCCGCGCGAGGTCTTCGCCCTCGTCCTTCAGGTTCTTCACCGCCTCGTCCACATCCTCGGCCTGCCCGAGGTACAACAGGTCGGTGGTGAAGTGCTGCAGCAGCCGCCGGATTCCGTCGTGCTGCCGCTGCATCTCGCGCACGAACGCCGGATAGTGCCGGCTCAGCGCCGGCAGGATCGTCCGCTCCTCGTGCTCGAAGTGCCGCATCACCGTCTCCAGCAGCCGGGTCGCGATCTCACTCGCTTCCCCCGTGCCTTCCAGGTTCGCGTACACCTCGCTGTAACACTGGACGCGCCCCAACGCTGTATCCAGCTTCTCCAGCTCGCCTAGCAGGTGGTCGTGCTCCTGCCGGATCTCCTTCGCGTGTTCCAGGATCGCTGCCGATGCCATCGCGTCCTCCCATCTACTGCGCCTGCTGCTGCTGTCCGGATAGTAGGTCTGCCTGTCGACGCCGCCTGTGACACCGGTCACATTTCCGCGTGACGGCCGTATCTGGTTGGGGATGCGAGGGATTCAGGCTGGCCGCCCTCGGCTCGCCGCGGCGCTGGTAACGCCGGCGTAGCGCGCTCGTTCGCGCTGCTGGAAGCGGCCTGCCGGATGTGCGCGCCGGAGGCGCGGTAGGTCATAGCCCAGCGCTTGAGCGCTGGCTGTAGCTCAAAAGACGATCAGTCCCGGAGAGACGCCAGGGAATAAGACTTGGAGCGGGAGACGGGGATCGAACCCGCGACATCCAGCTTGGGAAGCTGGCGTTCTACCGCTGAACTACTCCCGCTCGCTGCATTCCAGTTTAGCAGCTAACCTTTCCCCGTAAAATCCACTCGATGCCCCCGAACCTCATCCACCTGGCGATCCCGGCCTTCCTGCTGCTGCTCGCGCTGGAAGCCATCGCCGACGCGCGCATGCGCACCGGCTTCTACGAGCGCCGCGACACCTTCGCCTCGCTCACCATGGGCATCGGCAACGTGCTCGTCAACCTCGTCGCCAAGGGCCTTCAGTTCGGCATCTACGCCTGGCTCTACCAGTTCCGCCTGTTCACCCTGCCGACCGTCTGGTGGACCTGGCTGCTGTTGTTCTTCGCCGACGAGTTCAGCTACTACTGGTTCCACCGCACCAGCCACGAGTGCCGCCTCTTCTGGGCCTCGCACGTCGTGCATCACTCCTCCCAGAAGTACAACCTCTCCACCGCGCTCCGCCAGACCTGGACCGGCAGCTTCATGGGCTTCCTCTTCTGGCTCTGGATGCCGCTTGCCGGCTTCACCCCGGTCATGATCATGACCGCGCAGGCGCTCAATCTGCTCTACCAGTTCTGGATCCACACCGAGATGGTCCGCTCGCTCGGCCCCCTCGAGGCCGTCCTCAACACCCCCTCGCACCATCGCGTCCATCACGGCTCCAACCCGCAGTACATCGACCGCAACCACGGCGGCACGCTCATCCTCTGGGACCGGCTCTTCGGCAGCTTTGAACCGGAGCGCGAGCGCGTCCACTTCGGCCTCACGAAGAACATCCATAGCTACAACCCCGTCCGCATCGCCTTCCACGAGTGGCTCGACATCGCGCGCGACGTCCGCCGCGCTCCCGGCCTCGCCAACAAGCTGCGCTACATCTTCGGCCGCCCCGGCTGGTCCCACGAACCCAGCGCCGGGAGATAAGGAGCGCCGGCAGGGCAGTTGACACTCGCGATATAATGTATCTACCAAGTTTAGCTCATTGACAACTTTATAAACTCTCCGCGCTCTCCCTCCGCGCCTCCCAACCTTCGCTTACCGTGTTCCAACCACGGTACAACCACGGTAAACCACGGTAGAAACCACGGTAGTTTTTCCGCCATCCCCTTGCAAACAAAGCAAGAGGCCCGGAAGCAAGGGGGGTGGGGGCCTCGCCGTATACTAGTTAGGCAAATGTCGTCGCCTGAAAAAACCTTCTACCTCGAGACTTTCGGCTGCCAGATGAACGTCCATGACTCCGAAAAAGTCATCGGCACGCTCCAGTCGCAGGGTTATCGCCAGGTCGAGCACGAGGCCGACGCGGACCTCATCCTCTACAACACCTGCTCCATCCGCGACAAAGCCGAGCAGAAGGTCTTCCATCGCCTCGCCGACTACAAGAAGCTGGTCGCGGAAGGGAAGCGCTTCGGCGTCCTCGGCTGCGTCGCCCAGCAGGAAGGCGAGAAGATCTTCGAGCGCGCGCCGCACGTCTCGCTCGTCGCCGGCTCCGCCTCCTACCGCAAGCTGCCCGAGATGCTCGTCCAGATCGAGGCAGGGAACCATCGCGTCACCGGCCTCGACGACCGCCGGACCACCGAGACCTTCGAGACCGAGTTCACCGCGCGCTCCAACGCCCATCGCGGTTACATCACCATCATCGAAGGCTGCGACAAGTTCTGCGCTTACTGCGTCGTGCCCTACACGCGCGGCCAGGAGCGCAGCCGCACCTCCGAGTCGGTGCTCGCCGAAGCGCGCCGCATGGCCGATCAGGGTTTCACCGACATCCAGCTCCTCGGCCAGAACGTGAACTCGTATCGCGATCCGCTCGGCCAGAAGTCGTTCGCCGCATTGCTGGCCGCGGTCGGGGAAGTCCCCGGCATCCGCCGCGTCCGCTTCACCACCTCGCACCCCCGCGACTTCACCCCCGATATCGTGCAGGCCATCGACGCCGTGCCGTCTCTCTGCGACCACGTCCACCTGCCGGTGCAGAGCGGTTCCGACTCGGTGCTGAAGGCCATGCTGCGCGAGTACACCCGCGAGCAGTACCTCGAGCGCATCGCCTGGATGAAGGCGGCCAAGCGCCCGCTCTCCATCACCACCGACGTCATCGTCGGCTTCCCCGGCGAGACGCGCGCCGATTTCGAGCAGACCATGACCCTCTTGCACGAGGTCCAGTACGACGGCGTCTTCAGCTTTAAGTACTCACCGCGGCCCAATACGCCGGCGCTCTCGCTCGCCGACCCCATCTCCGACGAGGAGAAGTCGCTCCGCCTTCAGCTCCTGATGGACCGCCAGCGCGAGATCCAGCGCGCCAACTACGCCCGGCACGTCGGCTCCATGGTTGAAGTGATGGTTGAAGGGTCGAACCCGCAGCGCGGCCAGCTCGTCGGCCGCAGCTCCCAGAACAAGACCGTCAACTTCACCACCGCGCAGCCCATCGCCCCCGCGACCGGAAGCTACGTGCACGTGCACATCACGCAGAGCTTCCCGAACAGCTTGGTCGGAGTGATGGTGTAGCGGGTACCGCGGCCGCCCTCGGCCGCGGCCTTTCACTTTGACGTTGCAGAAGCCGGCGACCTCGCCCGCATCGCTCCAGCGAATCCGGAGTATGATGTGCCGCAGGGAAGCTTTTCGGGGGAGGCCCACGCCGATGGAAGTCGAGATGAAGATCCGCGGTCTCATGATGGACCCCGTGACCAACATGCCCATCGTCATCCTCAAGGATCCCGGCTCCGACGCCGTCCTGCCCATCTGGGTCGGCATCTACGAGGCCAACGCCATCGCCCTGGAGATCGAGAAGGTCGCCACGCCCCGGCCCATGACCCACGACCTCATCAAGAACCTCCTCATGGGCCTGGACACCCGCGTCCACAAGGTCGTGGTCAGCGATTTGCGCGAGGACACCTTCTACGCCGTCATCTGGCTGGAGCGGGACGGCCACATCATCTCCATCGACTCGCGGCCCTCGGACGCCCTGGCGCTCGCCCTGCGCCTCGATTGCCCCATCTACGTCGAGGAGCAGGTGCTGAAGACCTCCAAGCAGGCAAGCGCCGCCTCCGACCGCATCTCCTCCGACGAGCTTCGCAAATGGCTCGAGGGCCTCAACGACGAGGACCTGGGCCGCTACAAGATGTAAGGGAAGCCGCTCCGACGCGCCGAAGGAGCGCAGCCAGCTAGTCGCCAGGCCCGCATGGTTCCTATGCGGATTCGTTAGTTAACATAATATCTGTTATCGGACGTTACGGATGTCCTAGTAACGTCAGCCTGCCAGCACGATCTTGGGCTGGAACAGCGTCCCCGCTACCCGCGAGGCGATTCCCAATAGCTCGCTCTGCCCTGCGAAGACCTTCACCAGCCCCGCCTTCGACATCTCCGGCAGGTTCACCGCCATGCCGTTCCGCATCCGGGCGGCGCTCTCCGGATCGGCCGTGACCGCCGGCATCGCCGGCAGGATCCGACGCGGATGCACCAGCAGCTCCTCGACTCGCCCGGCTCGCGCGGTCTCCTCCAACTGCTCTAACGTCCGCGCCTCCTCCAGCGTGAACTCCGCCACGGCGGTCCGCCGGAGCCCGGCCAGGTGCGCGCCGACGCCGAGCAGCTGCCCCAAGTCGTGCGCGATGCACCGCAGATACGTCCCGCCGCTCACCAGCGACCGGAACGTCACGTCCTTGCCGGTCTGCGAGACGATCTCCAGTTCCTTCACGTCTACCTCGACCGCCGCCAGTTCCACATCCTTCTTCTTGCGCGCCAGCTTGTATGCAGGCACGCCGGCGACCTTCTTGGCTGAGAACGGCGGCGGCGTCTGCTGGATCTTGCCGGTGAACCGCTTGGCCAGCTCCCGCAGCCGATCCACGGTGACGTTCACTGGCTGCGGCTCGCCTACCGGTTCGCCTTCGGCGTCGTAGGTGTCGGTCGCCTGGCCGAGCCGGATGACGCCTTCGTAGCGCTTGTCGCTCTTCAGGTAGAACTGCGCCAGGCGCGTCATCTTTCCCAGCACCAGCGGCAGCACGCCGGTCGCCATCGGGTCCAGCGTCCCGAGGTGTCCGACGGACCGTTCGCCCGTGAGCTTGCGCACGCGGTACACCACGTCGTGCGAGGTCATGCCCGCAGGCTTGTCGATTATCAGGACGCCGTTCACTCTGCTATCGTCAATGGTGCCGGCGTTGCGGTCAACTTCTTCCGCGCGCCGGGCACTTCCTCATCAGCGATGATCCCGCTTCGCGACGACGCGCCGCGCTCCACCGTTCCCTACGTCACGTACTTCCTGCTGGCGCTCAACATCATCGTCTTTCTTTTCGAAGTCTCGCTCTCGCCGCGGCCACGCTTCGAGTTCGTCTTCCAGTTCGGCGTCGTGCCTTCGCACGTCACCGCGCTGGCGCGCGGCGCCGACGCGACCGGCGCCGGCCTGCTCAACCTGCTGCCCATCGTGACCTCGATGTTCCTGCACGCCTCCTGGCTCCACCTCATCGCAAACATGTGGGCTCTCTGGATCTTCGGCGACAACATCGAGGACCACCTCGGACACTTCCGCTATCTGGTCCTCTACCTCGCCTGCGGCGTCGCGGCTTCGCTGGCGCACATCGCGTTCAACACGCGGTCCGACGTCCCGAGCGTCGGCGCCTCGGGCGCCATCGCGGGCGTGATGGGCGCGTATTTCCTGCTCTTCCCTTCTTCCCGCGTCCTCACGTACTTCCCTCTTGTGTTCTTCTTCTGGCTGCCGGCGTGGCTGGTGTTGGGCTACTGGTTCGTCGTGCAGTTCCTGAGCGGCGCCGCGACCGCGATCACGCCG
Source organism: Terriglobales bacterium (assembly GCA_035457425.1). Lineage (NCBI taxonomy): Bacteria > Pseudomonadati > Acidobacteriota > Terriglobia > Terriglobales > Terriglobales bacterium. The sequence continues at coordinate 39,885 of DATIBR010000030.1, read as the reverse complement.
TCGAGCCAGACCTCGGGCGGCATCGCCTTCTGGGCGCACGTCGGCGGGTTTCTCGCGGGCGTCGCACTGATCAAGCTCTTTCCGCAGCGCGCTCGCCGCTACACCTACGCGAATTGGGAGTGATCACGTCAGGTCCACGGTCGGCACGATCCGGACCTCTTCCACCGTGCTGTTGGCAGGAAGCCGTATCGCCGCGATCAAAGCCGACGCGACGCTCTCCGGCGCCATCATCTTCCCGCGCGGCGCGTCCGGGTAGAACTGGTCCCAGATGTCAGTCTCCGTCGGGCCGGGCAGCAGCGCGATCACCCGGATGCCCATGGGCTTGGTCTCCATCCGCAGCGCGCGCGTGAAGCCGAGCGCTCCGTGCTTCGAAGCGCAATAGGCCGCGAGGCTGGGATAGGCGTTCTCCGCGGCCACGGAAAGGTTGTTGACGATCGTGCCGCCCGCCTTCATCAGCGGCAGCGCGGCACGCGTGCAGAGGAACGTTCCGGTGAGGTTGGTGTCGAGCGTCTTGCGCCAGACATCGAGATGGGTATCGGCGATGCTGGCGCCGGGTGCGATCCCGGCGTTGTTGATGAGGATGTCGAGCCGTCCGAACCTGCGGCGCACCTCTTCGAACATCCTTACGACGGAGATCTCCTGCGTGACGTCCGCCTCCACCGGCACGACCGCATGGCCGTACTTCGAGAGCACGGTAGTCGCATGCCGCAGCGCGGCGCGGTCGCGCCCAGCGATCACGACCTTGCAGCCTTCGGCGGCCAGCGCCTCGGCGATGGCGAGGCCGATGCCCTTGTTGCCGCCCGTGACCAGCGCGATCTGCCCCTCGAGCCCCGGTTTACCGGAGAGCACGAATTTCGTGCCGCGCTTTTTCGCGGGCGTCGGCTCCGGCATCAGCGCTTTCTTCTTCGCCATCTAGCTCCCGTTCCCGTTCTTCCCGCGGATGAGTGAGAGGAACTCGGCGCGCGTCTCCGCGCAGTCGCGGAACAGGCCCTGCATCGACGACGTCAGCGCGGCGGAATGTTGCTTCTCCACGCCGCGCATCATCATGCACAGGTGGCGCGCCTCGATCACCACGCCCACGCCCTGCGGCTGGATGGCGTCCATGATGGTCTCGGCGATCTGCGTGGTCAGGCGCTCCTGCACCTGCAGTCGGCGCGCGAAGACGTCGATCAGGCGCGGGATCTTGCTCAGCCCGATCACCTTGCCGTTCGGCACGTAGGCCACGTGTACCTTGCCGTAGAACGGCAGCACGTGGTGCTCGCACAGCGAGAACATCTCCACGTCCTTCACGATGACCATCTCGTCGTAGTTCACCGTGAAGAGCGCGTCGTTCAGGATCGTCTTCGGGTCCTCGTTGTACCCCTTGGTCAAGTACTGCAGCGCCTTGGCGAAGCGCTCGGGCGTGCGTACCAGGCCCTCGCGGTTCGGATCCTCGCCCAACCGCACGAGCATCTCGCGTGTCAGTTCCTCGAAGCTCGCGCTGGTGAGCGTTGCGGGTTCCGTCGTTCTCGGCATCAGACCCTCACTTCCCTTCCGCCGGCGTACTCGAACGAGTTGAGCATGGTCTCTTCCAACCGGACCTTCTCCACTCGTGCCGGCTTGAATCCCTTGTCCAGGACGTCATAGATCGTGGTGCACAGGTTCTCGGTCGTGGGCACCACGCCGCGGAACTCCGCCAGCGTGTTCAGATTCACGTGCTCGAACCTCTCCAGCACCTGCTGCCGGACGAACTCATCGAGGTCCACCAGGTTGCAGACCATCCCCGTGGTCGCGTCCACCGCGCCGCTCACCGTGACCTCGAGCGCGTAGTTGTGCCCGTGGCCGTACGGGTTGTTGCACTTGCCGTACGTCTTCCGGTTCTCGTCGTCGGTCATCGCGTCCGAGTGCAGCCGGTGCGACGCCGAGAACCAGTACCGCCGCGTCAGGTGCGCTTTCATGCTTCTCCGTAGAAATCCACGAACAGATCCGGGGTCTCATAGACGCGCACGCGGTGCAGACGCGCCACGCGCAGCTTCCCTTCCAGCCGCTGCCAGATGGCGATGGCCAGGTTCTCGGTGGTCGGGATCGCGTTCTTGAACTCCGGGACTTCCTTGTTCAGATGCCGGTGGTCGAGCGCGTCGATGACCTCGCGGTTCATCGTCTCCTTCAGGTCCTTCAGGTCGACCACGAATCCCGACCTGGGGTCGACGTCGCCCTTCACCGTGACCTCGAGCGTGTAATTGTGCCCATGGCCGTTCGGGTTGTTGCACTTGCCGAAGAGGCGCCGGTTCTCCTCCGGCGAGAGCTTATCCGAATGGTAGAAGTGCGACGCCGAGAACTCGGCCTTGCGCGTGAGATAGACCATCAGCTTCGCTCCACCGCCGGCTTCACTTCGTATTCCCGGCCCTTCCAGGTCACACTCCTGCGCACCTTGTAATGGATGTGCGAGCGCAGCAAAAGTGTCACAAAGATGGGCAGCCCGAACAACGCGAACAGGTCAGACAGCGCACCGAAGTGCGCCTTGCGGATGCGCGCCAGGAACAGCGAATAGAACAGCGCCGCGACCACTGCCAGCAACGCAGCCGCGGCCACGTGTCCGCGAACCAGCTCGAACGCGGCGACCGCCGCTGTCGCAACGATTAACAGGAACTCCGCCAGGCGGAGCAGCGCAAGCATGACGGTGGACGGAAAGAGCAGCGCCAGGTTCTTCGTCCAGCCCTCGCACAGCTGCGCGAAGCTGCGGTACATCCGCGTGCGCACCGCCTCGGCCGCCATGCGGAAGCGGATGCGCCGGCCGCCCTGCTTCACCAGCCGCGCCAGCTCGACGTCCTCCAGCAGGCTCTTCGCGACCGCCGCATGCCCGCCGATGGCGAAGTACGCCGCGCGCTCGATCAGCAGGTACTGCCCATTAGCGGCCGCGCACGCGCTGGCCGGATCGCAAACGTCCGCCGGACGGTATGTGTTCGCCAATTCCGCAAACACCACCGGCATCACGGCCCGCTCCCAGAATCCGTGCACGTCTTGCGCGGGCGAGTAGGAGAGCAGCGCGGCCCGGTGCTCCTCCGCCTCCCGGAGCGCGCTGGCCAGCGAGCCCGGAGCGTGTACCGTGTCGGCATCGGTGAACAGGAGCCAGCGACCCCCGGCCTGCTGCGCGCCGCTCCACACCGCGTTCGACTTCCCGCCCCAGCCGTCCTTGCGCTCGCCGGCGTCCATCACGCACACGCCCGCGAAGTTCCGTGCGATCTCCCGCGTGCGGTCGGTCGAACCGTCGTCGACCACGATGAGCTCTTTGGTCACGCCCGTCTGCCCGACCAGCGACTCCAGGCACGCGCCCAAGCACGCCTCTTCATTGCGCGCGGGCACGATCACCGACACCTCCGGCCGCGACTGCGGGCCCGTCCCGCCATTGGCTGTAGCGCTCATGAGGGAAACATTTATTATAGCGGCGTGAAACGCCTGGCCTGCTCGCTTGCCCTCTTTGCCGTGCTGACCGCCTGCGACCGCGGCGCGCAGCCGCGCTTTGTCGCCAAACCCGCACCCGACTTCACCGTGCAGGACTCCGACCGGCGCGTCGCGCTCAGCGACCTGAAGGGCAAGGTCGTCGTCCTGAACTTCTGGGCGACGTGGTGCCCGCCCTGCGTCGAAGAGATGCCGTCGCTCGTTCGCATGCAGCAGAACCTGCGCGCCAGCGACATCGTGGTCTTCGCCGTCTCGGTCGACGTCGACGAAGCCATCTACAAGAAGTTTCTGAACGACTACAACGCCAAGGAGCTGCTCACCGTCCGCGACCCGGAACAGGTCGGCGCCAAGCTCTACGGCACCACCGGCTACCCCGAGACCTTCATCATCGACCGCCAGGGCGTGGTGCAGCGCAAGCTGGTCGGGCCCATCAACTGGACCAGCCCCGACATGACGAACTACCTGCTGAGCGTCGCGGGGACTAAAGCCGCGCCCGCCGCAAGCGCAGCGAATTCCCGATGACGCTGACCGAGCTGAAGCTCATCGCCGCCGCCGCGATCATCGGATTGAGCAGCGCCGCGGTCCCGAACAGCGGATACAGCACGCCCGCCGCCAACGGCACGCCGAGCGCGTTGTAGACGAAGGCGAAGAAGAGGTTCTGCCGGATGTTGCGCATGGTCGCGCGGCTGAGCGCGCGCGCCCGCGCGATCCCCCGCAGGTCTCCCTTTACCAGCGTCACGCCGCCCGACTCCATCGCGACATCGGTGCCGGTGCCCATCGCGATCCCCACGTCGGCCTGAGCGAGCGCCGGTGCGTCGTTGATCCCGTCACCCGCCATCGCCACCCGCTGCCCGTGCGCCTGCAGCTGCTTCACGATCTCCAGCTTCTGCTGCGGCAGGACCTCGGCGTGGAACTCCTCGATGCCAAGCTTGTTCGCGATGGCGGCCGCTGTTGTCTTGCTGTCGCCGGTGAGCATCACGACCTTCACGTCGTGGTCGCGCAGCATGCGCAACGCTTCGGGCGTGGACTCCTTCACCGGGTCCGCCACCGCAAGCAATCCCGCGAAGCGACCCTCGACCGCCGCAAACATCACGGTGGCGCCCTGGCGGCGCAACTCCTCGGCGCGCTGCTCGACGGCACCGACCTCCACGCGCAGGTCATCCATCAGTGCTCGGTTGCCGACTGCGATCTCGCGGCCGTCGAGCCGCCCACTGACGCCCTTGCCGGTATAAGAACGGAAATCCCCCGGTGCCGACAGCTTCGCGCCGCGCTCTTCGGCGCCGCGCGCGATCGCCGCCGCCAGCGGATGCTCGCTCACCCGCTCCACGCTCCCCGCCAGCCGCAGCAGATCGGCTTCGCTGACGCCCGCGGCCACCACCTCGGTCAGCCGCGGCTTCCCTTCCGTCAACGTACCGGTCTTGTCCACGACCAGCGTGTCCACCTTCTCCATCGTCTCCAGCGCCTCGGCGTTGCGGATCAGCACGCCGGCGCGCGCGCCGCGGCCCGTGCCGACCATGATGGCCATCGGCGTTGCCAAGCCCAGCGCGCACGGGCACGCGATGATGAGCACCGCCACCGCGCTCACGATGGCATGTGCCAGCCGCGGCTCCGGGCCCCACACCAGCCATCCGACGAACGCGAGCGCCGCGGCCACGACGACCGCCGGCACGAAGTAGCCGGAGACCTTGTCCGCCAGCCGCTGGATGGGCGCGCGGCTGCGCTGCGCCTCTGCCACCATCTTCACGATCTGCGCCAGCAGGGTCTCGGACCCGACGCGCTCGGCGCGCATGACGAGCGAGCCGGTGCCGTTCACCGTCGCTCCGATGACGCGCGCGCCCGCGGCCTTCTCCACCGGCATCGGCTCACCGGTCACCATCGATTCGTCCACGGCGCTCGCTCCTTCCACGACGGCGCCGTCTACCGGGATCTTCTCGCCCGGCTTCACGCGCAGCTTGTCTCCCACCTGCACGTGCTCGAGCGGGATGGATTCCTCGCCGCCGTCCGCGCGCAAGCGGGTCGCCATCTTCGGTGCGAGGTCGAGCAGCGCCCGGATGGCCGTGCCCGTCTGCGAACGGGCGCGCAGTTCCAGGACCTGGCCCAGCAGGACCAGGACCACGATCGTCGCCGCGACCTCGAAGTAGACCGCGGGCTGCCCCATCTCGCCGCGCAGCGCCGGCGGAAAGATGCCGGGGGCGAGTGTCGCGACCACGCTGTAACCGAAAGCGACCGCCACGCCGAGCCCGATCAGCGTGAACATGTTGAAGTGGCGCGTTCGCAGCGAGGCCGCCGCGCGCTCGAAGAAGGGCCAGCCACCCCAGAGGACGGGCACCGTCGCCAGAACCAGTTGGACCCAGGCCAGCGTCCGGACGCCGAGCAGGTGTGGGAGCCACATGCCGCGAACAACGTCGGCGACCATGATGGCGAGCAGCGGGGCGACAAAAGCGAGCGACACCCAGAACCGCCGGGTCATGCTGCGGAGCTCGGGGTCTTCTTCGACCGCCGCAGTGACGGTGCGTGGCTCCAGCGCCATGCCGCAGATCGGGCAGGTGCCGGGCGCGTCGCGCACGATCTCCGGATGCATTGGGCACGTGTACTCGGTCTTCGTGGAGGCAATCACGGGCATGGCCGGTTCCAGCGCCATGCCGCACTTAGGACACGCGCCCGGCCGGTCGCTTTCGACCTCCGGGTCCATCGGGCACACGTACTTCGCCCCGGCCGGCGTCGCGGGCGCGGGCGCTGCCACCGGTGGCGGGCAGCATCCCCCGTGGCCTTCCGTCGTCTTCGTAGCCGGCGCCATCCCCCCGAGCGTCACCAGCGGCACGCCCAGCGGCTTCAGATATTTCGCCGGGTTCTCCTGGAACTTCTTCACGCAGTGCGGGCTGCAGAAGTGATAGGTCGTTCCCTGGTAGTCCACCGAGCCGCGCGAGAGCTCGGGGATCACGCTCATCCCGCAGACCGGATCGATCACAGGCTTGCTGGTCATCTGTCCCCTTTACCGGATGTGCTTGTACATGAGGTCGAGCAGCTCATCGTGCATCGCGTTCGCCTGCGCCGAGTCGCCCCGCGCCAGCGCCTGGTGGGCGCAGTGCCGCAGGTGGTTGCGCATCAGTTCGCGCCCCACCGCGCGCAAGGCCTCCTGCACGCTCGAGAGCTGCACCAGGATGTCGGCGCAGTAGCGGTCTTCCTCCACCATCTTCTGGAGGCCGCGCACCTGGCCTTCGATCCGGCGCAGCCGCTTCAAGTTCGCCGTCTTGATAGCCGGGTCGACCCCGGCCGCCTTCCTTCTCGTCTTCATGGATCCCGTATATACCCCATGGGGGTATATGTCAAGCTTGGATGCCGGCCCGGGCTCGGACGATTCATTTCCTCCGGCGGCGTTGAAGATTTATAGTTGGGCGGCTGCATGAAGACCGAGGATCCATGACTGCTTTAGACGTCTGCTTCCGCTACGGGACCGCGCCCGGGGAGCGCGAGCTCCGCGCAATCAACTCGGTGCGCGAGGTCTACGGCATCCGCCGCCTCGGCTTCAACGAGCAGGCTCGCACGGTCACCGTGGAATACGACGCCACTCGCCTCAACGACGCCGCGGTCGCGTCGCTGCTGCGGGGAGCCGGCCTCGATCTACGGGAAAAAGTGCAGCTCGTCTGAGCCGCCTCCTTCAGGGTCACGGAAGTAAAAGTTTCTTGCGGCAGGAAATTCCTTCCTGCACCTTTTTCCCTGCTTCCCGTAAGTCCCTTGTTTTCAATCAGCCACGGCTGGCATCGCGAATGCTCTACTCCCCGCCAGACGAAGTGGCGCGTAAGACGGACGCTCTTGAAGATAACTTCGGCCAGAGGTTTTCTGGAGCGTCCGTTTTACATTTTTTGGCCACAATCCGTCGTCCGCTGGCGGCTTCCCGCCCTCGCCAGTTCCCTCGACCTTTGTTAGACTGGATACACCCGCCGCGTTTTACTCCGCGCGCCCATAGCTCAATGGATAGAGCATTCGGCTACGAACCGAAAGGTTAGAGGTTCGACTCCTCTTGGGCGCGCCACTTCCTTCCGCCTTCCGGCGCCTTCCGAGCCCGTGACCCTCGTACCGTTACCCCGGTTACTTCTGCTCGCGAAAACCCGCTTGCGCGGTCCACCGTCCGGTGTACCATCCGCTCAATCTGTCTCCCAGGAGTGTGAGGATGTCAACACAGGGTGTCCCACCGGACGGCATTTCGGCCCGCTTGCAGCGCACCAGCGCTGACCTGAAAGATCTTGAGGCCGCCATGAGCCGCGGCGACATTGACCCTCGCGTCCTGCTGGAGTTTCGCGAGGCCGTGAACCACATCCGGCACACCACTTGGGCGGTACAACAGTGGATCGAGCGCCGCGACCGGAAGCAAGACCCCTTCGCACTGGTCAACGTCTTCGTCGCCGAGCGCGTGCGCGTCGCCTCGCAGGTCATCCACGAACTGGTGATCGACGCCGAGGCATGCGACCTGGAACTCGAGACTCCCAACATCCGCGATCTGGCCCGCGAGGTCCGTTCCCTGGCGCGGCACTTGAAGACCATGGTCCCCGATCCCAACGCGTAGCTACAGCTCTTTGACGTACTGGTAGAGCGGCATCCCGAACGCCACCGCCAGGCAGTGCAGGATGGCGGGCGCATCGCTTGCCTGCGCGCGCCGCACCGCGACCTGCATCATACCGCCCCGGCCGACGCGGCCTTCCGGCGGAAGAGACCCGGCAGGCTTATCTTCTTCTCCGTCATCCGCGTCCGCAGCAACGAGAGCACCAACATTGCCAGCGTGATGGTCGCCAGGCCGAGCGACGCCCCGGCGAGCGTCTGCTCGCCCTTCTTCATGATCGAGAACCGTCCATAGACGAACTCGATGTGCACCCAGTAGACCAGCAGCGAGGTCTGCCCGAGCTGCGCGACGGGGCTGAAGCCCCACTGCCCCGCTCCCCAGCGGCACCACACGTAGCACGCGAGCAGGATCACCATCAGCATCCCCAGCCGCATCAGGAAGAAGTTCGGGCTGGTGTGCCAGAAGTCGTAGACGGCATAGAGCTGCCACGGAGAGCGATCGAGCCAGCGCGCGACCAAGAAGATCGCCACCCCGGTAGCGGCGACTCCAGCCAGCACCACGCCGAGGCGCTGCTTCGCGCGGTCCCCCATCAGGACGAACCCCACCGCCAGTCCCGCGAACGCGAACGCGCTCCACGGGAATACCGGAAACAGCCATGCCTGCGGCGCTCCCAGGTCATGCACACCGTCGAGCACGGTCTCCAGCGGCCACGGCAGCCAACTCGGGCGGAACGTGGTCCACACCAGCGGCGAGGCCATCGCCACCGCCAGCGCCACGACAGCGCCGCCGACAACGCCGCGTGTGCGAGCGCTCGCTACTCCTGGCGCAGCGGTCATCCGGCACACGACACCCATCAGCATCATCGAGAGCCCGATGCAGTTGAGCACGTCCATGCGCAGCAGGTCGGTCCAGGGCGCCCACGGAAAGGCGATCAGGTACTCCTGCGCGCGGAACGCGAGGCCCAGCGCGTAGATCTCCGCCCCGCGCCGGATGGTCGCCTTCGCCACCTCGTTCGCGGTCGCGCCCTTCGCGCGCATGCGGTCGGTCACCAGGGCAAACGAGATACCCGCGAGGAAAAGGAAGAGCGGCGCCGGGAACGTGCCCAGCAGCTGCGAGTACATGAAGAACGTGGACTTGCGCGCCGCGGGCGAGAGCCACGCGTCGTAGCAATGCGTCTGGAACATCAGGACGCACGCCAGCCCGCGCATCCAGTCGATGTAGGCAAGCCGTTGTTGGGGTCCGGGCATGAGCGAGTGTGGCGGCAGGGTCTCACACGGCGGCGCGACTCGCAATCGTTTCGTTGACCGCTGCGGCCCTTCCCCGATAGATTGCCTTCTCCGCCGCATGGAGCACACCTACCTCTATCGGGACCTCGCCTACGTCTTCGTCGCGGCCATTGTCGGCGGCATGCTGGCGTGGCGGCTTCGGCAACCGCTCATCCTCGGCTACGTGCTGGCGGGCATCGCACTCAGCCCACTGACGCCCGGACCCTCCGTCCACGACACGCGCGCGCTCGAGACCTTCGCCGAGCTCGGCGTCATCTTCCTCATGTTCTCCGTCGGCCTGGAATTCTCGATCGAAGAGCTGATGAAGGTGAAGTGGGTCGCCATCGCCGGCGCGCCCGTCGGCATCCTGCTCGCCGTCCTGATGGGCGCCGGCACGGCGCGCCTGCTGGGCTGGCCGCTTTCTTCCGGCCTGGTCATCGGCGCGGTCATCTCCATCACCAGCACCATGGTGCTGATGCGGCTGCTCATGGACCGCGGCGAGGTCCAGACCGAGCACGGCCGCATCACCGTCGCCATCACACTCGTCGAAGACCTGGCAGCCGTAGTCCTCATCGTGCTCGTGCCCAGCTTCAAGGAACTCGACACGCACGCCTTTGAGGCCTTGGGCCTCGCGTTCGGGAAAGCCGCCCTCATCCTTGTCCCGGCATTCTTTCTCGCCGCGAAAGTCGTGCCTCCGCTGATGCGGCGTGTCGCGCGCACCCACGACCAGGAGCTGTTCTTCGTGGTCGTGATCGCCATCTGCCTGGGCGCGGCAGCGCTCACACAGGCGGTCGGCCTGTCGCTCGCGCTGGGCGCGTTCGTCGGTGGCCTGCTCATCTCGAGCTCGGAGTACGCGCACCAGAGCCTGACGCAGCTGTTCCCCTTGCGCGACATGTTCGTCGCCCTCTTCTTCGTCACCATCGGGCTGCTGATGGACCCGCAGTCCGTGTTCTCCAGTCCCGACATGCTGAAGATGGTCGCCGCGATGATCGGCCTGGTGCTCGTCGGGAAGTTCCTGCTCTGGCTGGTCGTCGTCCGGCTCTTCCGCTATCCCATCTGGACGGCCCTGATGGTCGCCATCGGGCTCACGCAGATCGGCGAGTTCTCCTACGTACTGGTGCAGGTGGCGCGAGGCGCCGGCGTGGTGGGCGACGACGTCTACAACGCGACGCTTGCCGCCTCGCTGGTCTCCATCGTCGTGAACGCGGCGCTGGTAAGGTACGCGCCCGACTGGGCCGCGCGGCTGCGCACGCGCAAACACGCCACTCCCATCGAGGTCGCCGTGCCCGACGCGGGCAAGCTGCACGGCCACGTCGTGCTGTGCGGCTACAGCGAGATCGGACAGATGGCGGCACAGGCCTTTGAACAATTCGGCATCGCATACGCGGTCATCGACCTCGACCCCGACCACATCCGGTCGCTCCGCAAGCGCGGCGTGCCCTGCGTCTTCGGTGACGCCGCGCAGGCCCGCATCCTGGAGCACGCGCGCGCCGACCACGCCGCCGCCGTCGTGATCACACTGCCGCAGCCCAGCCGTGCCGAGGCCATCCTGCGCCAGGTCCGCAAGCTGGCGCCCGCGGTGCCCGTGCTGGCGCGCGCCCACCGCCAGCGCGACTACGCTTTCCTGCTCGACGCCGGCGCGACCATCGTCGTGCAGCCCGAGATGGAAGCCGCCGCTACCCTGGTGCGCGACGCCCTCCAGCTCCTCAAACAGCCCGAGCAGAAGACCTCGGCCTATCTCGCCGCGATGCGCAAGCACGCCGCGCCCGGGAACGCATGATGCAAAAGCGCATCTTCTGGGTCACGTTCATCCTTCTCTCCCTCATCGCCGACGTTGCGCTCCCCTTGCTCTGGGGATTGCTTGCAACCATCCCGATCGCGCTCGGAAGCTGGTGGTTCGCCTACCGCAGCGGCTGGTTCGAATAGCATGCCCGCGCAGCCCATCTATCTGGCGACGTCCAATCCCGGCAAGGTACGCGATTTCGCGGGCGCTGCCGCGATGTACGGCATCGAGATCGCAGCGCTGCCGGGCTTCGCGCAACTGCCGCCCGTCGTGGAAGACGGCCCGACGTTCGAGGAGAACGCCCGCAAGAAGGCGGAGGCCTATAGCCGCAGCGCTCCCGGCGCTCTCGTGCTGGCGGACGACTCCGGCCTGGAAGTGGCCGCGCTCGACGGTGCCCCCGGCGTGCACTCCGCGCTCTACGCCGCGCGCGAGCACGATCCCCGCGCCACGTCGAATTCCCCCGATGCCGACAACAACGCGCGGCTGCTGCGCGAGCTCGCTGCCGTCCCCGACGAGAAGCGCGCGGCGCGCTTCGTCTGCGTGCTCGCCGTCGCCCAGGACGGCCGCACGCTCGCCACGTTCCGTGGCGAAGCGGAAGGTCACATCTTGCACGAGGCGCGCGGGACTCGCGGATTCGGCTACGATCCGCTGTTCTTCTTCGAGCGGCTGAAGAAGACCTTCGCCGAGCTGGCGCCGGAAGAAAAGGCCGCGGTCTCGCACCGCGGCCGTGCCTTCGCTCGATTTCTCGATTGGTATCGCCGCCGGCATCCGGCGGACGTCTGAGCTACTTGAAGACTTTTCCCAGCGAGGTCGCGATCGTCACCAGCTTCTGCAGGTCCGCGGGCGTGAAATCCGCTCCGGCCGCCGGCGCGCTGGTCCCCTTACGCGAGATCTGGATCACGCCCACCACGCCCGCCGGTGTCACAACCGGCGCCGACATCAGCTTCTGGATGACGTGGGTGTGCTTGTCCACCTTCTCGCCCGGGATGCCGCCCTTCGGCTTCTGACCCAGGTCCACCGACTCGAAGACGCTGGCGTGCTTGGTCTGCGCGAAGTTGTTGATGATCTCGGCGCGCTTGGTGGTCGCGGTGCGCCCCGCCACCGACGACGACGCGTTGATGGGGATCGTCCCGATGTGTCCCAGCTTGGTCGGATACGCGAACTGCAGCGTCAACTTGTCGACCTTGAGGACGGCGACCTCGTCGGGCTGCACCTGGAAGGTCTTTGCCAGCTCGGCGCCGATCTTCTCCGCGTTCTTGTGCGCGAGGCCCTCCGCCTCGCATTCGTTGGCGAGCTGCGTGAAAGCCAATACCGGTGTGGCCATCAGGGACTCCTGCTCTCGGGGCGTGCGCCGGTCATTATAACCAGCCGCTTCGGCTAGACAAGCCGGACGCGCTGCGAAAACGCTTTCTTGACGGGTCGCTCACGTAGCTTCGATAATGCAAGGTTCGCTCATCCGCGCCACTCGCAAAAGGAGAGCAATGGCATCCACCGTAAGCCCCGCGCCGGAGACGCACCGCATCCGTCCCGGCGTGGCGCCGCTCCGCGCCGGCCAGGGACGCTCCTTTCTCCTCCGCCGGTTGCATTCGCTCAGCGGCATCGTGCCGGTCGGCGCCTTCCTCGCCGAGCACATCCTGTACTCGAACGCGGTGGCCATGAATGGCCCCGAGGCGTACGCCAACCAGGTCAAGTTCCTCGGCTCGCTGCCCCTGGTTCTAGCGCTGGAGGCCTTCGGCATCTGGCTGCCCATCGCCTTCCATGGCTTGTACGGCTTCTACATCTGGTACCGCGGCGAGACCAACGTGGCCGACTATCCCTGGCAGGGCAACTGGATGTACACCCTGCAGCGCTGGACCGGCGCCATCGCCTTCGCCTACATCGGCTGGCACGTCTGGCACCTGCGCTTTGCCGGCATCGACCTGCACGCGCATCCCGGCGCATCGTTCGGCAAGGTGCAGGGTGAGCTGGTCATCGCCTGGCAGCTCGCGTTCTACATCGTCGGGCTGCTCGCCGCCTCGTGGCATTTCGCCTACGGCATCTGGCTGTTCTGCGCCAAGTGGGGCATCGCCGTCGGCGAGAAGGCGCGCCGCCGCCTGCTCGTGCCCTGCCTGGGCCTGTTTCTTCTGATCGCCGGCGTCGGGCTCGCGAGCATCCGCACCTTCCGCGTCACGCCGATGCAGCCGGCCGACGAATCCGCCGATCAGCTCCGCACCGAACCTGCTCCGCCCACCAAACCGGTGGACAACAGATAACTATGGCCACTGCTCCGAAAGTCATCGTGGTGGGAGGCGGCCTGGCGGGACTGGCTGCCGTCATCAAGATCGCCGAGGCCGGCGGACACGTCGACCTTTTCTCCATCGTCCCCGTCAAGCGGTCGCACTCGGTGTGCGCGCAGGGCGGCATCAACGCCGCCAAGAACCTGAAGGGCGAGGGCGATTCCACCTGGAAGCACTTCGACGACACCATCTACGGCGGCGACTTCCTCGCCAACCAACCGCCGGTGAAGGAGATGTGCGAAGCCGCGCCCGGCATCATCGACCTGCTCGACCGCATGGGCGTCCCGTTCAACCGCACTCCCGAGGGGCTGCTCGACTTTCGCCGCTTTGGCGGCACGCTCTATCACCGCACCGCCTTCGCCGGCGCCACTACCGGCCAGCAACTGCTCTACGCGCTCGACGAGCAGGTGCGCCGTCACGAGGCCGAAGGCCGGGTGAAGAAGTACGAGCACTGGGAGTTCCTCTCCGCCGTGCTCGACGAAGAGAAGATCTGCCGCGGCATCTGCGCCATGGACCTGCGCACGATGGAGGTGCGCACCTTCCCCGCCGACGCCATCATCATCTGCACCGGCGGTATCGGCGCCATCTTCGGCAAGTCCACCAACTCGGTCGTGTGCACCGGCTCGGCGCAGTCCGCGCTCTACCAGCAGGGCTGCTACTACGCCAACGGCGAGTTCATCCAGGTGCACCCGACCTCGATCCCGGGCGAAGACAAGCTGCGCCTGATGTCGGAATCGGCCCGCGGCGAAGGCGGCCGCGTCTGGGTCCCGAAGAATCCCGGCGACAAGCGCGAGCCGCTCTCCATCCCGACGAACGAGCGCTGGTACTTCCTCGAGGAGTGGTATCCGAAGTACGGCAACCTGGTGCCGCGCGACGTCGCCACGCGCGCCATCCACAAGGTCGTCTACGAGCACAACCTCGGCGTCGACGGCCAGCCCATGGTCTACCTCGACCTCACGCACATCGACCGCGCCATCCTGGACAAGAAGCTGGAAGGCATCCTCGAGATCTACGAGAAGTTCGTGGGCGACGACCCGCGCGAAGTCCCCATGAAGATCTTCCCCGGCATGCACTACACCATGGGCGGGCTCTGGGTTGACTTCAAACAGCACACCAACATCCCGGGCATCCTCTCCGCCGGCGAATGCGAGTACCAGTACCACGGCGCCAATCGCCTGGGCGCGAACTCGCTCGTCTCCTGCATCTGGGGAGGCTTTGTCTCCGGGCCCGAGGCGGTGAAATACGCCAAGGGCCTGAAGAGGAAGCACGACGAGGTCTCGAGCACCGTCTTCGAGGCCGAGAAGAGGCGGCAGGAAGAGATCAATGGGCGGCTCATGTCGTCCGACGGCGCGGAGAACCCCTTCCGCATCTGGCGCGAGCTGGGTGAGATCATGACCAAGAACGTCACGGTCATCCGCTACAACAAGAACATCCGCGCGACCGACGAGAAGCTGGTTGAGCTGCTGGAGCGCTTCCGCCACATCAACCTGAGCGACCGCACGATGTGGGCCAACACCACGGTGGTCTTCGCGCGCCAGCTCTACAACATGCTGCAGCTCTCGCGCGTGATCGCGCAGGGGGCCGCGATGCGCGACGAATCCCGCGGCGCGCACTACAAGCCCGATTTCCCCGAGCGCGACGACAAGAACTGGCTCAAGACGACCAAGGCGTCCTTCGCGCCCGACGCCGATGAGCCCAAGTTCGAGTTCGAGCCGGTAGATATTTCGCTCCTCCCGCCGCGTCCACGGCGGTATGACATGGCGACATGATGACAAACAAGGCATGGCGTACAGTTTTCGCGATCGTCGGGTTGCTTATCCTGGCAGTGGTCGCCTATGCGCACGACGTCATCCCAGGTTGGGAACTGATCCTGGGCATCCTCGTGGGAGCTTTGCTGGTCGTGGCAGGACTTAGAGGACGGGTTTTCTGATGGCTGACAAGACGATCCACATCCGCATCAAGCGCCAGCCCAACCCAGACGTCTCCGCCTACTGGGAAGACTTCCTGCTTCCCTGGAAGCCGAACATGAACGTCATCTCCGTGATGATGGAGATCGCGCTCAATCCGAAGACGAAAGACGGCAAGGCGACCACGCCCGTCACCTACGACTCCAACTGCCTCGAGGAAGTCTGCGGCTCCTGCGCGATGCTCATCAACGGCAAGGCGCGCATGGCGTGCTCGGCGCTCATCGACCAACTCGACCAGCCCATCAAGCTGGAACCGCTCTCCAAGTTCCCCGTCGTGCGCGACCTCGCCGTCGACCGCAGCGTGCTGTTCGAGAACCTGAAGCGCGTCAAGGCGTGGATCCCGATCGACGGCACCTACGACCTCGGTCCGGGCCCGCGGCAGTCGGAGGAGCAGCAGGGCGAGGAATATCCCTACTCGCGCTGCATCTCGTGCACCTGCTGCATGGAGGTCTGTCCGCAGTTCAACCAGAACACCGGTTTCGTCGGCGCGGCCACCATCGGCCAGGTGCGGCTGTTCAACACCAACCCGACCGGCGCGATGCAGGCGCCGGAGCGCCTGCGCGCGCTGATGGGCGACGGCGGCATCCACGAGTGTGGCTACGCGCAGAACTGCGTGGAGATCTGCCCCAAAGACATCCCGCTGACCAAGGCCATCGCCGACGTCGGCCGCTCCGTCATGAAGCAGGCTTTCAAGGATTTCTTCACCACCTGATCGATGTGGGTTCAGCGCCGGCGACCCGCGGCGCAAGGCACAAACGACCATGCGCAATCTTCTGCTGCTCTCTACCGCTTTCCTTGTCACTTCCCTGATGGCTCAGACCGCGCCCTCCAAGAAGAAGGCCGCCGACCCCGCCGCGGTCCACACTTCGGCCATCGTGGTGGACACGCACGCCGACACGCCGCAGCGCTTTCTCGATGAAGGCTTCGACCTGGCCACGGACACGCCCATCAGCGAGGGCCACATCGATTTCGGCAAGGTCAAGAAGGGCAACCTCGGCGCCGAGTTCTTCTCCATCTGGGTGGAGCCCGACGCGAACAAGGGCCACTACGCCAAGCGCGCGTTCGAACTCATTGACAGCGTGCTTCAGCAAGCCCAGAGGCACCCCGGCGAGATGACGATGGCGTACTCGGCCGCGGACATCGAAAAGGCGCGCCGTGGGCCGAAGAAGAAGTTGGCTGCCCTGATGGGCGTCGAGGGCGGGCACGCCATCGAGAACTCGCTGCCGATCCTGCGCGACTTCTATCGCCTCGGCGTCCGATACATGACGCTTACCTGGTCCAACACCAACGACTGGGCGGATTCCTCCGGCGACATCAACGACGAAAAGATCCAGCATCACGACGGCCTCACGCCCTTCGGCAAGGAGGTCGTGCGCGAGATGAACAAGCTCGGCATGATGGTCGACATCTCGCACGTCTCCGACCGGACCTTCTACAAGGCGGTGCTCATGAGCCGCGCGCCCGTGATCGCCTCGCACTCGTCGGCGCGCGCCCTCACCAACCACCCGCGCAACATGACCGACGACATGCTGCGCGCGGTCGAACGCAACGGCGGCGTCGTGATGGTCAACTTCTTCCCCGCTTTCATCGACGAGGAGTACCGCAAGGCCTTCACCGCGCAGTCCAAGGAGCGCAACGCCGCGGTCGAAGCCGCCGAGAAGAAGTGGGCGGCCGAGCATCCGGGCCAGCAGGTGCCGTGGTGGGTCTCCGACCGCACCGGCAAAGAGTGGGCGGCGAAGATCCCGCGGCCACCGCTCAAGTCGCTCATCGACCACATCGATCACATCGCCAAGGTCGCGGGCGTGGACCACGTCGGCCTTGGCTCCGACTTCGACGGCGTGCCGTGCCTGCCCGAGGGCATCGACAGCGCTGCCGACCTGCCGAAGATCACCGCCGAACTGATGAAGCGCGGCTACAGCCCAGGCGACGTGAAGAAGATCCTCGGCGGCAACCTGCTGCGCGTGTTCCGCGAAGTGGAGCGGATCTCGCAGCAGATCAAGCAGGAGGAGGCTTCCGGCTTCCGCCGCGATCCGGCCCTGGACGACAAGCCCCAGCCCGAGCCCAAGAAATAGGAGAGTTCATGCTTTCCATCGTGTCGTCGTTCGTCCTGCTGCTGTCCGCGCTGCCGATGGCGGCCCAGTCCGCGCCCGCGAAGCCCACCGCCGTGTTCCACACCACCGCCGGTGACCTGACCTGCGAACTCTTCCCTGACAAAGCGCCGAAGACCGTCGCCAACTTCGTAGGGCTCGCTCAGGGCACCAAGGACTGGAAGGATCCCAAGAGCGGCAAGACGATGCATGGTGTGTCGCTCTATAGCGGCACCATCTTCCACCGCGTGATCCCGAACTTCATGATCCAGGGCGGCGACCCGCTCGGCAACGGCTCCGGCGGCGTCGGCTACACCTTCGAGGACGAGTTCGTCGAAGGCCTGACCTTCGATCGCCCGGGCCGCCTGGCGATGGCCAACTCGGGTCCGAAGACCAACGGCTCCCAGTTCTTCATCACCGAGGTCCCGACGCCGCACCTGAACTTCTGCAAGGACCCGAACGGCTGCGTCCGGCCGGGCATGGGCGTCGTCCCCAACGGCTTCGGCCACACCATCTTCGGCCAGTGCGACCAGGCGTCGGTCGACCTGGTCGGCAAGATCGCGCGCATGCCCCGCGACGAGCGCCCGAACAGCAACCGGCCGTTCAATCCCGTGAAGGTCACCAGCATCACCATCACGGGCATGCCGGCGGCCGCACGGCCCGCCGCCCCGAAGACCAAGGCTAAGCCGAAGTCGGCCACCAAGCCGCCGAAGAATCCATAAGTAGAGACGGCCTTCTGGCCGTCTCAAGTACTACGTTAGATATTTGCTGTAATCGAAAGGAAACACATGGCACGTCCCGCCGGTACCTACGCCACGTTCGATACTACCGAAGGCAAGATCGTCTGCCGCCTGTTCGAGAAGGAAGCACCCATCACGGTGAAGAACTTCACCGACCTCGCCGAGGGCAAGCGCGAATGGACCCACCCGGTCACCCGCCAGAAGTCCAAGGAGAAGCTCTACGACGGCTCCATCTTCCACCGCGTCATCCCCGACTTCATGATCCAGGGCGGCGACCCCGCCGGCACCGGCTACGGCGGCCCGGGCTACCAGTTCCAGGACGAGACCTCCGGCTCGCCGCACAAGTTCGACAAGCCCGGCAAGCTCGCCATGGCCAACGCGGGCCCCAACACCAATGGCTCGCAGTTCTTCATCACCGTGGCCCCCACCGTGTGGCTCACCGGCAAGCACACCATCTTCGGCGAAGTGGTCGAGGGTATGGAGGTCGTGAACAAGATCTCGCGCGTGAAGACCGCGGCCAACGACAAGCCGGCCAAGGAAGTCCACATCAACTCGGTGACCATCGAGCGCTCGTGAACGGGTACCGCGGCCGCCCTCGGCCGTGGCCTTCACTCATGGTTGTGGAGGCGGGCGACTCGCCCGCCGTACCGCTGTAACCTTCCTGGCCCTCGTGGCGTCAGACCCCTGACGCGATGTCTCGCTGCTGCACTCCCGAGCCTGACCCGCCGGCCGGCACCCTCGACTGGCTGCACCGTACCGCGGAGGCCGCGGTTTGCGGTACATTCACCCCCTTGACCACCGCCGCCAAGTCGCACTCCGAAGAGCTGGCGCTCATCGCGCGCGTGCTCGCCGGCGACAACGAGGCCTTCTACGACCTCGTGCGGCCACACGAGCGCACGCTTTACCTCACCGCCTGGGGCATCCTGCGCAGCGAGGCCGACGCCGAAGACGCGGCCCAGGACGCCGTGCTCAAGGCTTTCCTCAACCTCAAGCAGTTCCGGCGCGAATCGAGCTTCAAGACCTGGCTGGTGCAGATCGTCATCAACGAGGCGCTCGCCCGCCGCCGTCGCGCCAACCGCCGCGGCGAGGAATCGCTCGACGCGCCCGCGGACGAAGACCCTGCCGCCGACTACATCCCAAAGGACGTAGCGGACTGGCGCGAGATCCCGAGCGAGACGCTCGCCCGGCGCGAGCTGCGCGAGGCGCTCCAGGCCGCGCTCCTGCGCCTCGACGAAAAGTACCGCAGCGTCCTCATCCTGCGCGATGTGGAGGGCTTCAACATCGAGGAGACGGCCGCCATCCTCGGCATTTCGCAAGCGAACGTGAAGGTCCGGCTGCTGCGCGCGCGGCTGCAGATGCGCGACCAGCTCGCGCCCGGCTTCGATGGCGCCTGGACCAGTGGTGAACCCTATCGGAAGGTGCGCTCATGGTGAAGATCCCGGTCGATTGCCTGCAGGTGTTCCGCGAGATCTCCAACTATCTCGAGGGCGACATCGCGCCCGAGGTCCGCGCGAAGATGGAAGCCCACTTCAAGGTGTGCGCGCATTGCACCGCGGTGCTCGACGGCTCCCGCAACGTCGTGCAGCTCGTCGGCGACGGCAAGGCTTTCGACGTGCCCCACGGCTTCAGCCAGCGCCTCTACTCCAAGCTCGACACCCACCTGGGCAAGAAATAAGGGCGACGCCGCAGCGCCGCCCCAGATCAACGGGGTCGTAGCCCGCCCACCCTCGGCCGGGCGGTGTTCCTAGGCCCCGATCACCGCCACGAGTTCCTTCACCGCGTCCGCGCTCTTTTGCAGCGCGGCCTGCTCTTCCGGAGTCAGCTTGATCTGGATGATCTGCTCCAGGCCCGCGGCCCCCAGCTTGCACGGCACGCCGACGAACAAGCCCTTGATCCCGTACTCGCCCTCGAGATACGCCGCGCACGGCAGGATCTTCTTCTTGTCCTTCAGAATGGCTTCCACCATCTCGCACACCGCAGCCGAGGGCGCGTAATAGGCCGAGCCGGTCTTCAGGTACTTCACGATCTCGGCGCCGCCATCGCGCGTGCGCTGCACCAGGGCATCGAGGCGGTCCTTGGCGATCAGCTCCGGCAGCGGGATGCCTGCGACCGTCGAGTAGCGGACGAGCGGCACCATGGTGTCGCCGTGGCCGCCGAGCACGAAAGCGGTCACGTTCTCCACCGACACTTTCAGTTCCTCGGCGACGAAGGTGCGGAAGCGCGCCGAGTCGAGCACGCCCGCCATGCCGATCACGCGCTCGCGATTGAACTTCGAGATGCGGTAGGCGGCCTGCGCCATCGCGTCCAGCGGATTCGAGACGATGATAAGGATGCAGTTCGGCGAGTTCGCCACCACTTTGCCGACCACGTCCTGCATGATCTTGTAGTTGGTGTTGAGCAGGTCGTCGCGGCTCATGCCCGGCTTGCGCGGGATGCCGGCCGTGATGACCACGATGTCGGAGTTTGCCGTATCGGCGTAGTCGTTGGTGCCGAGGATGTGCGAGTCCTTCTTCTCGATCGGCATCGCTTCCAGCAGGTCGAGTCCCTTGCCCTGCGGCACGCCTTCCACGATGTCGATCAGCACGACGTCGGCCAGTTCCTTCGACGCGATCCAATGCGCCGCCGTCGCTCCGACGTTGCCGCTCCCTACGATGGTTACTTTCTTGCGCATGTATGAATCCTTCCTCTCGTATTAATCCGCCGCCGAGCTCGAGCTCGTCCGCTTCGGTGTCTCCATGTTCCGGATGATGTAGTCGGCAAACTCACTCGTCTTCACCTTGGTCGCGCCTTCCATCAGGCGCTCGAAATCGTACGTCACCTTCTTCTGCTGGATGGTCCGCTCCATCGCGTCCTCGATCATCCGCGCCGCCTCGGTCCAGCCGAGGAACTCGAACATCATCACGCCCGAGAGGATCACCGAACCGGGATTGATGACGTCCTTGTCCGCGTACTTCGGCGCCGTGCCATGCGTCGCCTCGAAGATCGCATGCTGGTCGCCGATGTTCGCTCCCGGAGCGATGCCCAGCCCGCCGACCTGCGCCGCGCACGCGTCGGAGATGTAATCGCCGTTCAGGTTGGGGGTGGCCAGCACCGCGTACTCCTCGGGCCGCGTGATGACCTGTTGGAAGATCGAATCCGCGATGCGGTCGTTGATCATCAACTTCTTCTTCCACGCGCCCTTGCCGTGGCTGGCATAGATCTTGTCGAGCACGCTCTTAACTTCCGCATACACCTGCTGGCGGAAGTCTTCCGCTGCCAGTTCCAGTCCGGGCTCGATCATGGCGGCGTTCTGCTCGACCGTCAGCCCGGCGTCCTTGTCCTTGTTGCCGACGATCCAGCTCTCGCGCTCGGTGATGACTTGGGCGCGGAACTCCTCGGTCGCGACCTCGTAGCCCCACTCGCGAAAGGCGCCCTCGGTGAACTTCTGGATGTTGCCTTTGTGCATCAGCGTGACGCTCTTGCGTCCGTTCGCCAGCGCGTATTGGATGGCCATCCGCACCAGGCGTTTCGTGCCCGTCACGGAGATCGGCTTGATGCCGACGCCGGAATCCTCGCGGATCCGCTTCTTCGTCCCCTTCAGCATCTCGTTGTTGAGGAAGTCGATGAGCTTCTTTGCGTCGGGCGTGCCCTGCTTCCACTCCACGCCCGCGTACACATCCTCGGTGTTCTCGCGGAAGATGACCACGTTCATGCGCTCCGGATGCTTCACCGGCGACGGCACGCCCTGGTAGTAGCGCACCGGGCGCACGCAGGAATAGAGATCAAGCGTCTGCCGCAGCGTGACGTTGAGCGAGCGGATGCCGCCGCCCACCGGCGTCGTCAGCGGCCCCTTGATGGAGACGCGCAGGTCGCGGATGGCGTGCACCGTATCGTCCGGCAACCACGTCTTGAATCGCGTGAACGCCTTCTCGCCCGCGAACACCTCATACCACGCGACCTTGCGCTTGCCGGCGTAGGCCTTTTGCACCGCCGCATCGAACACGCGTCGCGACGCCTTCCAGATGTCGCGCCCGGTCCCGTCGCCCTCGATGAACGGGATGATGGGGTTCTCCGGTATGACGAAGCGTCCGCCCGCGTAGTCGATGCGCGCGCCGTCCGGCGGCAGCGGGACGCCGTTATAGGAAGAAGACATGGGGCCTCCGAAAACCTTTGATTATAGCCGCCGGGGGTTCGGAAAGACGAAAAGCGGTTGCCCTAACGCACGACCCGCTCGTAGATCTCCCTGACTTTCGCGGACGATTGCGCCAGTTCCTGCTCCAGTCCGCCGGCAAGTTGCCGGTCCAGCATCTTCGCCGTCAGCCGCTCGGTGACCTCGCGCGCGTGTTCCGCCACCGGCAACGATTTCCGCGCTCGTCCCAGCGCCAGCCGGATGACGTGCTCTACCGTTCGCAGCAGCTCCGCGGCGAGGTCCAGCGTCGCGCAGTCCGCGTCCGACAGCAGCCGCCGCTCCGCCAGCCCGTACAACCGTTCGCGGATGTTCCCCCGCGTATCGCGCAGCCCATGCCGCACCAGGAGATAGCTGACGATGAAGTCGATGTCGTAAAAGCCGCCCGGCGCCAACTTGAAGTTCGCACCGTTGTCGGAACTCTCGAGCTTGAAGCGCATCGCCCGGACCTCATCCGCCAGGCGGCCGTCGCGCGCGAACCGCTCCAGCTCGCCGCGCACCACCTCCGCCGCCTTTGCGCCCAACGGCCCGCTTCCCGCGACTGCACGCAGCTTGGTGTAGGTCAGCGCCTCCCACGCATGCGCTTCGCCCTGGAAGTACTGCCGCAACGCCGCCGGCGTCGTCACCAGCTCGCCTTCTGCCCCGCGCGGACGCAGCCGTGGGTCCACGGCGAAAACCGTTCCATCACGGGTGTAGGCAGCCAGCGCTTCGACCACCAGTTCCGCCGCGCGCGTCGCGGCCTTCGGGTGCACGTCTTCCTCGCGCACGAACAGCAGGTCGGCGTCCGACGCCACGTCGAACTCTTCCGTGCCCAGCCTTCCCAGTGCGATGACAGCGAACCCATCCGGCGCGCCGGCCATCGCGACCGCCGCGCGCAGCGCGTCGTCCGCGGTCGCGGTCATCTCAGCAAGCGACTCGTACACGCCGCGTAGCTCCATCACGTCGCGTGCCGCCGTCGCGAACAGCCGATGGCGATAGTGCCGCCGCAACAGCGCCAGTCGCTCCGGGCGGGCCATGCCCGCCTGCGCTACGTAGTCGAAGATCGGGTCGGGAACCCTTCCGACCGTCTCATCGTCGAACAGCAGCGAGCCGGCCGCGGCCGGCTCACCCATGCCCGCCAGCGTCGCGATCTCCTCCGGATGACGCAGCAGGATCTCCGTCAGGAAGTCGCTGGTGCTGAACAGCCGCAGTGCCCGCTCGAGCGCTTGCGGCTCGCGCAGCACCGCCGCGTACCGGTCCGAGCCGGTGAAGGCCGCGCTCAGGAAGCGGTGCAGATTCTTGCGCGTGTGGCTGGGCAGTTCGCGCCGCGCAGCAATGGCATACACCGCCGGGGAATCCACGGCCAGCCGCTCGAGCATCTGGTGGTACGACTGGTCGCCGCTGGCTTCCAGCGTGGCTGCCAGGCGGAATTCGTCCTCCTTGGCCCTGTCCTGGTGCTGCTGCTGACTGTGGATGACGCGCTCATAGATGTCGGCGACTGCGGCCATCCGCCGCTCCACCAGGTCGCGGAAATCCTCGGCGGTCGGGTTCTCCCCACTGACCGAGCGCGCCACGCTGCGCTGCTCCTCCTCGGACTCCGGCAAGCGATGCACCTGCTGCCCACGCCGCAATTGCAGCCGGTGCTCCAACCTCCGCAGGAACTCGTACGCCGAGGTCAGCTCGTGAAAGTCCTTGCCGCTGACGTGCTGCTTGTCGTGCAGCTTTTGCAGCGAGAAGAGCGTGCCGCCGGAGCGCAGCCAGCGCTCCTTGCCGCCATAGACGCGCTGCAGGCACTGCACCAGGAACTCAATGTCGCGGATGCCGCCGCGGTCCAGCTTCACGTCGACGCTGCCGCTCTCCTGTCCGTACGCCACCGCCCGGCTGCGCCGCGTCGAGATCTTGTCGCGCGTGTTGAGCGCGGTCTCGATGGCGGAGAAATTGACGTTCTCGGTATAGACCCTTGGCTGCACGGCGCGGATAAACTCCCGTGCCAGGGCCAGGTCGCCGGCCGAGTGCCGGACCTTGATCAGCGCCTGCAGCTCCCAGTCGTGCGCGCGCTCGTTGTAGTAGCGCAGCGCGTGCCCCAGGGCTACCGCGGGCTCGCCCTCACGCCCCTGCGGTCGCAGGCGCAGGTCGATGCGAAACACCTGTCCTTCGGCCGTCACCTTGCCCAGGACCTCGGTCGTCTGCTGCGCCAGCCGGATGAAGTATTCGCGGTTCGAGATCTCGCGGGCGGCTGCGCTCTCCGCGTGCGGCGGCTCGCCATCCCCGAAGATGTAGAGCAGGTCGATGTCCGAGCTGTAGTTGAGCTCGTTTCCTCCGAGCTTGCCCAGCGAGAGCACAGCGAACGGCACATCCACTAACCGCCCCTGCGCATCCAGCGCCTGCGGCGCGGCGAACCTCCGGTGTAGCGCCGACGCCGCGTGCCGCAGCGCCTCTTCGATCAGGACGTCGCTCAGCGCGGAGATCTCCGCCGTCACCTCCGCGAGGGTCGCGATGCCGAGCACGTCGCGCAGCACGACGCGGATGTACTCGCGCTTCTTGAACCTGGCCAGCAGGAGCGCGATATCGGTCTCGAGCGAGCGCGACGAGAAGCGTGCGAAGTGGTCGCGGAAATCTTCTCGCCCATGCGAGCGGTCGAGGTTCTTCTCGCGCGCCAGCGTGTGCAGCAGGTCGGTGTTCTGGATGAGCGTCTCGCCCAGGTGCTGCGAGTGCCCGAAGAGCGCGACGGCGTAGTGCAGCAGCACCTGGTTTCCGGCAAAGAGGCGCAACACCGGCTCTTCCGCGGTCGCGCACAGCCGCTCGAGCAGGTTGAGCGCCGCATCGGGGTCGGGCGAGTCCGCCAGCAGGTTCGGGAGCGCCGAGAATGCCGCCGGCGTGAGCCGCTCTTTCACCCGCTCCAGGTTGTCCTCGGCGACGGCCAGGTCGCGGAACGGGATTTTTGCCGTGGTCGCCACGGGAGAAACGTAACACAGGCGCAGCGATTGACAGCGCCCGCCCGCGCGCCCAGAATCACGCGCATCCATGGACGCCCTGATCCAGCAGTTGCTCACTACGTGGCGCGTCAACAACCGCGTCGACCTACAGTTGATCGCCGCCATCCCCGCGAAGGGCTTCGCCGCCGTGCCGCTCGCCTCCCGCGGACGCACCGTCGCCCGCCAGTTCGTCCACCTCCACAAGGTGCGGGTCGGCTGGATGAAGTACAACGGCGCCAACGTTCGCGGCCTCCCCACGTTCGCCCCGAAGGCCGAACCCGGCAAGCGCGAGCTGTTGCGCGCCTTCCGCGCCTCCGGCAAGGCGGTCGAGCAATACTTAAAGGAACGCTTGAACTCGGGCCGAAGGATCAAATACTTCAAAGGGCAGCCCGTGCGCTGGCTCGCCTACATGATCGCGCACGAGTCCCACCACCGCGGCTCCATCATGCTGGCGTTGAAGCAGAACGGTCTCAAGATGCCGGAGAAAGTCGCCCTCAGCGCCGTCTGGTACAACTGGTATTTCGGAAAGGACTAGCCTCCATGCTCCGCCGCCTGACCGCCATCCTCTTCCTGCTCTCGACCGCATTGTTCGCGCAGCTCGCGGCCGTGCCGCCACCGGTGCAGGGCGACTTCGTGATGAAGGACATCAAGTTCGCGTCGGGTGCGACTCTGCCTGAGCTGCGCATCCACTACCGCACCTTCGGGACGCTGAAGAAGGACGCACGCGGCCGCGCGGCCAACGCTGTCCTCATCCTGCACGGCACCAGCGGCTCCGGCGAAAACTTCCTGAACGAGAACTTTGCCGGCTTCCTCTTCGTCCCCGGCGGGCTGCTCGACCCGGCGAAGTACTACATCGTGATCCCCGACGGCATCGGCCACGGCAAGTCCTCCAAGCCGAGCGACGGCCTGCGCGCCCGCTTCCCCCGCTACAACTACGACGACATGACCACCGCGCACTACCGCCTGCTCACCGAGCACCTGGGCGTGGACCATCTGCGGCTCGTGATGGGGACTTCGATGGGCGGCATGCACACCTGGGTGTGGGGCGAGAAGTATCCCGACTTCATGGACGCGCTTCTCCCGCTCGCTTCCCTGCCGGTGCAGATCGCGGGCCGCAACCGCGCGTGGCGCAAGATGGCCATCGACGCCATCCGCAACGATCCTGGCTTCCAGGGAGGCGACTACAGCACGCAGCCGCACAGCCTGAAGGTCGCCATCGACATGCTGTTCCTGATGAGCAGCAACCCGGTGCAGCGCCAGAAGGATGCGCCCACCCGCGAGCAGGCCGACAAGGTGGTGGATGATTTCGTCGTCGCGCGCCTGAAGGGCACCGACGCCAACGACATCGCCTACGCGCTCGACGCCTCGTACGACTACAACCCGCAGCCCAGGCTCGGGACCATCCGCGCGCCGCTGCTCGCCATCAATTTTGCCGACGACCTGATCAACCCGCCCGAGCTCGGCATCCTCGAGCGCGAGATCAAGAACGTCCCCCAGGGACGCGCCGTCGTGATCCCGTACACCGACGCGACCCGCGGGCACGGTACGCACACCATGCCTCGCGTGTACCAGCAGTACTTAGCTGATTTCCTGAAGCGGACGGCCAGGTAGCGGCTACTTCGGCATCGCCGCCATGCGGCGCTCCATCTCCTCCGGCGTCACGTCTTCCTTGTGCGTCGCCAGGTACCACTTGTATCCGAACGGGTCTTCTACGCCGCCGGTACGGTCGCCGTAGAACTTGTCCTCGATCGGCCGCTCCTGCTTCGCGCCCGCCTTCAGCGCCCGGGCGAACGCCGCATCCACGTCGGGAACGTAGATCAGCAGCGAGACCGGCGAACCGCCGATCGTCTGCGGGCTGAGCGCGCCCATTTCCGGATGCTCGTCGGCCAACATCACCACCGAATCGCCGATCTTCATCTCCGCATGGCCCACCTTGCCCTCGTGTTCCATGCGGTAGAGCTCCTCGGCTCCGAAGGCGCGCTGGTAGAAGTCGAGCGCCTTCGCCGCGCCCTTCACGATCAAGTACGGCGTAACGCTGTGGTATTGCTTGGGTTGGAAGTGCACCGCCATGCTTCCCTCCTGTTCTTCTTTGCGCTCGCGACCGCAACCTTCTGCCTACTGCGCAAGAGGCCATTCTGCCATGCCGCGGTTTTGTGTTTCTCCCTATTATGACGCCCGGCTGCCCTGCCTAAGCTAGTCGGCGTCCGTTCCAGTTTGGGAGCGGGCAGCGGCGTTTTTGCTTTTCACTCGCTCCTCCGCTCCATGGGCGTGCTATGCAAGCGGCAACGTTCCAGCGCAAGGTGCTGGCACGCGCACTCGCAGTTCTCTCAGGAGGAGGTAATGACCGACGGAGCCGGCTATCGGAAACGAGCGTTGCTCGACCTGGCCTACATTGCCCTGGCAATGCTGCTGTTAGGGGGGCTGGCGATCGGGTTCCATGGGGTTAGCCGGTTACTTCGCCTGCTCTCGGGCGCCGACGAGGTGGACGAAGTGGTCACCCTTCTTCTGCTCCTGTCGTTTGCGCTCACGTATTTCTCTTGGCGGCGCTGGCGTGAGGTCAGGGCGGAAGTGACGCGCAGTCTCGCCGCCGAAGAAGCGAGCCGCCGCGCTTCCCAGCGCTATCAATCCCTGGTCACGCATCTTCCCGATATCGTCTGGGTCTCCGACCGCCACGGCCGCACAGCCTACATCAGCCCGAACGTCGCTCAGATCTGTGGTTACACGGCAGCGGAGATGTGCGCGCAAGCACAAGAAGTTTGGCTCGGCCGTATCCGCCCCGGTGATCGGGAGCGTGTGCTGAGCGCCTTTGCTGCTCTGTTCGATCAGCACGATCCGTTCGACATCGAATACGAGTATCAACGCAAGGACGGCGAGTGGATATGGGTGCATGACCGCGCCTTCCGCACCTTCGTTGGCGACGACGGCGTCGAATACGCCGAGGGCATCTTCTTTGATGTCACCGTCCGCAAGCGCGCGGAGCACTCCCTCCAGCTGTTTCGGGCGCTGATGGACGAATCCAACGACGCCATCCAGGTCGTCGACCCGGCGACATTGCGGATCCTGGACGTCAACCGGCGCGCCTGCGCCTTTCTCGACTACACCCGAGAAGAGTTTCTCGGGCTGACCGTGCACGACGTCGCCGGTGCTGCGCATCCGCTCGCGGAGATTTCGGCCGCGCTCGAGGCTAGTGGCTCCTGCGTCTTCGAGTCCTTCTACCGCCGCAAAGACGGTTCCGCCCTGCCGGTGGAGGTGAGCCTCAAGAGGGTGACGCTTGATCGCGAATACATCGTCGCCAATATCCGCGACATCGCCGAACGCCGGCTCACGCTTCACAAGCTCCAGCAATCCGAGGCCAAACTTGCTCTGAAGAACACCCTGGCCCACATCTTCCTCACGTCCCCCGACCGCAAGATCTTTTCCGAGGTCCTCGACGCCGTGCTGCAAGGCTTCCACAGTGATTGCGGGCTTTTTGGCTACATCGATGAGCGCGGTGCTCTCATCGTGCCTTCCGCCTGCGCCGCCTCGCAGCGCAAGTGCGGGCTCCAACCTCGCGATCTCATGCTCCCGCCCTCTGCCTGGACCGGGCTCTGGGGAAAAGCTCTGCAGGAACGCCGTTCATGTCTCTCGAACGATCCAGTGCGATTCCCATGCGGCATCACCGTGCAATGCGCACTCATCATGCCGGTCGTTCACGGCCAACAACCGGTCGGGCTCCTCGCGCTCGCCGACAAGCACGGCGGGTACCACGATGCCGAATTGGATGAACTGCAACGCATCGCGGAATATCTCTCCCCGGTCCTGCATGCACGCCTGCAGCGCGACGCCGAAGAGCGCGCGCGCCGGCAAGCGGAGCAGGAAGCCCTGCGCGCCAAGGAAGCCGCCGAAGCCGCCAGCCGCGCCAAGAGCGAGTTCCTCGCCAACATGAGCCACGAGATCCGCACGCCCATGAACGGCATCGTCGGCATGACCGAGCTCCTGCTCGACATGGACCTCACCGCCGACCAGCTCGAGTGCCTCAACCTGATCAAGTCTTCCGCCGATTCCCTGCTCTCCATCATCAACGACATTCTGGATTTCTCGAAGATCGAGGCCGGCAAGCTCGACCTCGAAGCCATCCCGTTCGACCTGCGCGATTCGCTCGACGAGACCATGAGGACGCTGGCGTGGCGCGCCGATCAGAAGGGGCTCGAGCTCACCTGCGACATCCCGCCCTCCGTGCCCCTCGCCTTCATCGGCGACCCGACCCGGCTTCGTCAGGTCATCCTCAATCTCGTCGGCAACGCCATCAAGTTCACCGAGAAGGGCGAAGTCCGGCTCGGATGCCGCGTCGCCTCCGAGGATGACAAGCATTCCTGGCTGCACTGCAGCATCACCGACACCGGCGTGGGCATACCGCAAGAGCAACAGCAATCCATCTTCGGCGCCTTCACCCAGGCCGATAGCTCCATGACGCGCAAGTTCGGTGGGACGGGCCTGGGCCTCACCATTTCGGCCCGGCTCGTTCAGATGATGGGCGGACGCATCTGGCTCGAGAGCGAGTCCGGCAAGGGCTCCACGTTCCACTTCACCGTGCGCCTCGGCAAGGCCCCGGCGACCTCGCGCAGGCCGTCGTCCAGCGAGGTGGATCTACACGACCTGAAGGTGCTAGTGGTCGACGACAACGCCACCAATCGCCGCATCCTGCACGAGACCCTTACCCACTGGCGCATGCTGCCCACCGAGGTCGCCAGCGGCGCCGGTGCGCTCGCGCTGCTCGCCAACGCCCAGCAGAGCGGCTATCCCTTCCCGCTGATCCTGGTGGACGCGCAAATGCCGGAAATGGACGGCTTTGAGCTGGTGAAGCGGATCAAGCAGATGCCCGGGCTCGACAGCGCGACCATCATGATGCTGTCTTCCGCTGCCATGCGCGGCGACGCCGCCCGCTGTCGCGAGCTCGGCATCGCCGCCTATCTCACCAAGCCCATCAAGCAGAAGGAACTCTACAACGCGATCGTCACCGTGCTGGGGTCAGCAGAGGCGCGACCGAAGCTCGTAACGCGCCACAACCTGGAGCAGGAGCGGGTCGCCCTGCGCGTCCTGCTGGCCGAAGACAATCCCGTGAACCAGAAGGTCGCAGCGCGGCTGGTTGAGCGCGAGGGCCATCACGTCACGGTCGTTGCCAATGGACGCGAAGCCGTCGACCAGGTCGCGCAGCACGACTTCGACGTGGTCTTGATGGACGTTCAGATGCCTGAGATGGATGGTTTCGAGGCGACGGCACGGATCCGCGAGCGCGAGAAACAGACCGCCGTACACCTTCCCATCGTCGCGCTCACGGCCCACGCCATGAAGGGCGACCAGGAGCGCTGCCTGGCAGCGGGCATGGATCGCTACCTTGCCAAGCCGGTGCAGCCCCGCGACCTCAAGGCCGCCATCGCGGCGGTCGTGCCCAAGTCCGGCGCGGGCGCCGCCCTGGCCCAAGCGGCCCCGGCCCCTTCGAGCAGCCGGCCACCGGCGCATGTGGCGGACGTGAAATGCATCGACGAGAGCGCGCTGCTCTCGTCGCTTGGCGGCGACCGCGAGCTCCTGACGGAGTTGCTCCAACTTTTCCGCACCGACTACCCGCGGACGCTCGAGCGCTTGCGTGCGGCGCTTGCCGCCGGCGATTCCCAGGAAGTGCGCTTCGCCGCGCACGCGCTCAAGGGCTCGGTCGCGAACTTCTACGCGCAGTCCGCGGTCGCGGCCGCCCTGCGCCTAGAGAGGATGGGACGGAATAACAAGCTGGAAAACTGGCAGGAGGCCCTCGCCGCCCTGGAGCGCGAGCTGGCGGACGTCGTGGCCGGACTCGAGCGCATGCTCGAACCCGAACCGGCGCATCCGTAGCCTCGTCCTGGATCAGCGTTGCCGTTTCGGCTGGGACGTCTTGGGCGCCGGCTGCTTCAAGCCCAGCGCGATGTCCGCCAGCTCGATGGCGCGCCCAAAATGCTGCCCGCTGCGCCTGATGTCCAGCGGGATGAGCCGCGGTCCTTCGTCGCGCGCCGCTGGATGCGTGGGACGCACCTTGCGCACGTTCGCCTTTCGCTTCGGCTTCTTCTTGGACACGGTGAAACGAGTATATCCGACCTCCGAATCCACCCGGCGAACTCGCGGCTGTCGGGAGTTGGCGCTTGCATCGCGGAAACGAGGCGGCATAAAATCCGGCCGCTTTCTCTCAATCCAAGACTTACGGCAGGCGGGCATGGCCGTCGTGATGTGCCTCAGCACCGACGACACTTTGTCGCAGACCCGGCGCATGATCCTCGAGAGCGCCGGGCACCGGGTGCTCTCGGTGAAGAACGTTCCGGAAGCGGAACGCGCGTGCGCGGAATACCCGGTCGACGTCGCCGTCATCGGACAAGGCGTGCCCCGCGCCGAGCGCGTCCGCGTCTTCGATCTGCTGCGGAAACGCTGCCCCAACGCGAAGGTCCTGGAGCTCTATCGGCCGTCTGACGGCAAGGCGCTCACCTCCGCCGACGCCTGGTTGGAGGTCCCGGTCAGCGTCCCGCCGGCGTTGGCGCAGAAGGTCTCCGAACTGGCGAGTAGCTGACCATTCCCCGGCAAGAAAATGGCCCGCCGTCTCCGGCGGGCCAAGTCGTTTGCAAACCCGTTTAGATGTCGTAATACAGCGCAAACTCGAAGGGGTGCGGGCGAAGCGAGACCGCCTTCACTTCCTTGTCGCGCTTGTAGTCGATGTAGGTGCGGATCAGCTCTTCGGTGAAGACGTCGCCCTTGAGCAGGAACTGGTGGTCCTTCTCCAGAGCGTCGAGGGCGTCGCCGAGCGAGCCGGGCATCGAAGGAACCTTCGCGAGCTCCTCCGGACCCAGATCATAGATGTCCTTGTCGAGCGGCTGGCCGGGATCGATCTTGTGCTCGATGCCGTCCAGGCCCGCCATCAACATGGCTGCGAATGCCATGTAGGGGTTGCAGCTCGGGTCCGGCGGCCGGAACTCCACGCGCTTGGCCTTCGGGCTGGCCGAGTACATGGGGATGCGGCACGCCGCGGAGCGGTTCCGGCGCGAGTACGCCAGGTTCACCGGAGCTTCGAAGCCAGGCACCAGGCGCTTGTACGAGTTCGTCGTCGGAGCGATGATCGCCGCCAGCGCCGGGCCGTGCTTGATCAACCCTCCGATGTACCACAGCGCCATCTGCGAGAGACCCGCGTAGCCATCGCCCGCGAACAGCGGCTTGCCGCCCTTCCACAGGGACTGGTGCGTGTGCATGCCCGAGCCGTTGTCCTGGAACAGCGGCTTCGGCATGAAGGTGACCGTCTTGCCGTACTGGTTCGCCACGTTCTTCACGATGTACTTGTAGGTCATCATGTTGTCGGCGGAGCGCACCAGCTTGTTGAACTTCAGGTCGATCTCCGTCTGGCCGCCGGTGGCGACTTCATGGTGGTGGCACTCGACCTCCAGGCCGCACTGCTGCATGGTCATCGCCATCTCGCTGCGCAGGTCCTGGTAGTGGTCGGTGGGAGGCACCGGGAAGTAGCCCTCCTTGTAGCGCGGACGGTAGCCGAGGTTCCCTTCCTTGCGTCCCGAGTTCCAGCGGCCTTCGTCGGCGTCAATGTGGTAGTAGCCTTCGTTCTCGCGCTGGTCGAAGCGGACGTTGTCGAAGATGAAGAATTCCGCCTCGGCGCCGAAGAACGCGGTGTCGGCCAGTCCGGTGGAGGCCAGGTACATCTCCGCCTTCTTCGCGATGTAGCGCGGGTCGCGGTCGTAGCGCTGCTTGGTGACCGGGTCGATCACGTCGGCGACCATCACCAGCGTCGCGACCTCGGTGAAGGGATCGAGCATGTACCACGTCGGGTCGGGCATCAGGAGCATGTCGCTCTCGTGGATGGCCGCCCAGCCGCGGATCGACGACCCGTCCATGCCGAAGCCCTCTTCAAAGGAGGCCTCGCTGAACTGGTCGATCGGATAGGAAACGTGGTGCCACAGCCCCGGCAGATCCGTGAAACGGAGATCGAGGAGTTTCACCCCGTTGTCCTTCACGAACTGCATGACTGTCTTCGGATCAGACATGGAACGCTCCTTTGAGCAGTTGTGCTTCGTTAAGAAGTCTTGCGCCCTCGGGAACACGTCTTGCATCGCGTCCCCTGAAGCGCCGGATAAGTTGTGGCTGGTAGATTCGCCGTGGCGAACCTGGAGACATCTTCAGGGCGCGAGCGGGATTTGTGAAATTGATAGTTTTTATTGCCGGGATAACCGGAGCTTATGGGCCGGTCGCCCGTTCCGATTCAATGACTTAGGCGGTGGAAACAGAGGAAAAGACGCTGCCCACTTCCGAGGTTGTTCTTTTTCGCCGTCTACTGCACCATAAGTGCGGCATGGACTTCGATCAGCTAGAGACGTTCCTCGAGGTCGCACGACACGCGAGCTTCTCGCGCGCGGCGGAGAAGCGCTTCCGCACGCAGCCGGCGGTCTCCGCCCAGATCCGCGCGCTCGAGGAGGAAGTGGGCGCCAAACTGTTCGATCGCTCCGGCGGCAAGGTCGCGCTCACCGGCGCGGGCAAGGCCTTCCAGAAATACTCCGAGGACGCCATCGAGCAGCGCAAGGCGATGATGACCGCCCTCGCTGAGATGGAGCGCGTCCCCAAGGGCGAGATCGTCGTTGGCGCGAACGAGGCGACCTGCCTCCACATCCTTCCCGAGGTCTTCGCCGAGTTCAAGAAGCAGTATCCGAGCGTCGGCGTGAACATCAACCGCGCCGAGCGCGCCAAGATCCTCGACTACATCGTCGACAATACGGTGGACTTCGGCGTGGTCTCCATGCCGGTGACCGACAACCGCATGACGGTGGTGCAGATCCACCGCGACGAACTGGTGCTGATCGCGCCGCCGCACCATCCGCTGGCCAAGCTGAAAGCGGCTTCGCTGGCCGAGATCGCGAAGTTCCCGCTGTTGCTTCCCCGCTTTGGCCGGACGCGTGACGCGCTGGAGGCGCTGTTCGCTGAGCGAAAGCTGAAGGCAAACGTCTCGATGGAGCTGGATTCGAGCGAACTGCTGAAGCGCTTCGTCGCCGCCGACGTCGGCGTGGGCTTCATCGCCCGCTCGAACGCCGCCGAAGACGTCCGCGCCAAGGTCCTGGCCGCCGTTCCGCTCGCCGACGCGCACATCAAGCGCGATCTTGCTCTTGTGTTCCGCAAAGACAAGGCCCTCTCCCGCGCCGCGCTCGCGTTCATCGACATCGCCGTCAAGCTCAAGCCGGCGCAGCAGCAACTCGGCTGAGCCTTGCTCCCTGCACCACTCCTTGTGCAATCAGAAAATCCGCACGACGCGCGCCGGTCGCTGTGTTAGATTTTTTGATTCGCACCAAAATCGCGGCGGTCGCGGGAGGAACAAGAATTGGGAAAAGACATGGTGCCGAAGCGCATCTTCCTGACCAAGGGCGCCGGCCGGCACAAAGAACGGCTCACGTCCTTCGAGCTCGCGCTGCGCGACGCCGGCATCGCGTCGCAGAACCTGGTGCGCGTCTCCTCCATCTTCCCGCCCAACTGCAAGCTCATCACGCGGACGCAGGGGTTGAAGTACCTGAACCACGGTGAGGTGGTGTTCGCGGTCGTGGCCGAGAACTCGACGCGCGAGCCCCACCGCTTGCTGGCATCGTCCATCGGCCTGGCGATCCCCGCCGACCGCACGACCTACGGTTACCTGAGCGAGCACCACTCGTTCGGCGAGACCGACGACGTGGCCGGCGATTACGCGGAAGAGCTCGCCGCCGAGATGCTCGCCACCACCCTAGACGTGGAGTTCGATCCCGACTCTTCCTGGGACGAGAAGAAGCAGATCTACCGCATCTCGAACAAGATCGTGCGCACCATGAACATCACGCAGTCCGCGGTCGGCTCCAAGCGCGGGCTGTGGACCACGGTCATCGCCGCCGCGATCCTCATCTTCGATTAGGTGTAGCGCCCTCGACCCGGGGGCGCAAAGCGACAAGGCCGCCCGTTCCTGGGCGGCCTTTGATCTTCTCGTAACCGGCTCCTTATCACTTCTTCTTCAGCCGCTCCAGCACTGCGGCCACGATGATCGGTAGCCCGACGGTGGCGTCCACGAAGACCTCCCCGAAGCGTCCACCTTCTGCCGGCGGGACGAACTTGCCCCACGAGATGGCCTCGGAGTACGGCGAGCCCGACAGTCCGCCCCAGTACACCGGCTCCGGGCAGATGCGGAGCCCGTAGTGATAGCGCTTCAAAGGAACGTCTTCGCCCGCGCGCCGATGCCGCAGCTCGGTGTAGGGGCCGAACTGCTGCGCCCAGTTGCGCGGCACGCCGCCGCCGATGGTGAAGATGCCGATGCGCTTCTGTTTGAGCATCGTCTCGGAGAAGTGGTCGAGGTCCTCGAAGGGGTCGAAGCGGAACTTCGGCTTGCCGTCGCGCACGCGGATGCGGTTGGAGAGCGCCACGTCCAATCCCAGCTCGGAATCCGTGAACGCGGGCACGAACACCGGCACGTTCTTTTCGTAGCAGGAGCGCAGGATGCCGCGGCCTTCGACCTTCTCGTGCAGGTACCTCCCGATGGCACGATTCAGCTTCCACGAGCAGAGGATCTCCTTCGGGTCCCAGGCTTCCAGGATCTCAAAGATGATGGCCTCGATGTCGTCGAGGTTCCGCTCGGGCTCGAGCGTGTCGTAGACGCGGTTGTAGCCCGCCTCGTAAAGCTCGACGTCGTTCATGGATTCGTCGTAGCGGAAGTGGTGCCGGCCCGACGCCTCCACCAGGCCGTGCGCCATCAGCGCCCCGGTCGAGACGATGGCGTTCACGATGCCTTGGTCCACCAGGTCGGCGATGACCAGGCCCATCTTGGCCACGGTCATGGCGCCCGCCAGCGTCATCACGACGAAGCAGTCTTTGTCGCGTGCCATCGCCTCGAGCACGTCGGCCGCCTCGCCCAGCTGGCGCCCGGTGAAGGCGGTGTCGGCCATCTGCTTCACCAGGTCGTTGATGGACTTCGCCTTGCTCAGGTCCAGCGGATAGACCGGGCGCAGCTTGTCCGCGACCGGATCGTGCAGCTTGCGCTCGATGCCGCTACCCTCGG
The DNA here is from genome assembly GCA_035457425.1 of Terriglobales bacterium. Lineage (NCBI taxonomy): Bacteria > Pseudomonadati > Acidobacteriota > Terriglobia > Terriglobales > Terriglobales bacterium. The sequence goes on along the minus strand of DATIBR010000030.1, from coordinate 3,599 downwards.
TGAAATGCGCCTTCTTCGGCGGCTTTGCCGTCTTCCCTTTGGCCTGTTTCTGCTTCAAGCCGTCACCTCGAATGATTTTTCAGAGAACTTGAGAAACTACAGCCTCGCACCGTTTGCGTCAATGCTGCCGCTCGCGGTCCGTTTGTTATCATCGGACGGATGAGCGGCAACGCGAAGGCAGAGAAGTTCTCGGTCGGGCTGGTGCAGATGTCCTGCGGCCCCGACCCGGAAGCGAACGTGGCCAAGGCCGTCGCCCGCGTGAAAGACGCCGCGGCCAAGGGCGCGAACGTCGTCTGTTTGCCGGAGCTCTTCCGCACGCAGTATTTCTGCCAGCGGGAAGATGCGGCGCTGTTCGACTTGGCCGAGCCGATTCCCGGCCCGACCACCGAGGCGCTTTCCAAGGCGGCCAGCGACAACAAGGTTGTCGTCATCGCTTCGGTGTTCGAGAAGCGCGCGCGCGGCGTGTACCACAACACCGCCGCCATCATCGACGCGGACGGCTCCACCAAGGGCATCTATCGCAAGATGCACATCCCCGACGACCCGCTCTACTACGAGAAGTTCTACTTCACGCCCGGGGACCTCGGCTTCAAGGCCTTCGATACACAAGCCGGCAAGATCGGCGCTCTGGTCTGCTGGGATCAATGGTATCCCGAGGGCGCGCGCCTGACGGCGCTCCAGGGCGCGCACGTGCTTTTTTATCCGACCGCCATCGGCTGGCATCCGGCCGAGAAAAAGGAGTTCGGCAAGCAGCAGCACGACGCCTGGCGGACCATCCAGCGCTCCCACGCCATCGCGAACGGCGTGTATGTCGCGGTCGTGAACCGCGTCGGCCACGAACAGGGCGATATCCGCGGCAACAGGGCCGCCGGCGAAGGCCTGGAGTTCTGGGGCGGCTCGTTCCTCTGCGACCCGTTCGGCACCGTCCTTGCCGAAGCCAGTCACGACAAGGAAGAGATCCTGGTGGGCGAAGTGGACCTCGCGAAGCTGGAAGACGTGCGCCGCAACTGGCCGTTCCTGCGCGACCGCCGCATCGATTCCTACTCCTCGATCACGCACCGGTTCATCGACTGATGGCTCGGTCCGCACGCTTGCGCATGCCGGCGGAGTGGGAGCCACACGCCGCCACCTGGATCGCGTGGCCCCACAAAGAGAGCGACTGGCCCGGCAAGCTCGCCTGCATCCCGTGGATCTACGCCGAGATCGTGCGCGGCATCGCCGCCGGCGAGCGCTGCGAGATCCTGGTGCGCGATGCGAAGCAGCAGCGGGCGGCGCACGACGTTCTGATCCGCAGCAACGTCCCGCTCAAGAACGTACGCTTCCACCGCCTTCCGACCGACCGCGTCTGGACACGCGACTCCGGCCCCGTCTTTGCCAAGCGCGGGCAAGAGTTGGTCGCGACCCACTGGAAGTTCAATGCCTGGGCCAAGTATCCCGATTGGAAGCAGGATCAGCACGTGCCGGAGTTCATCGCGCGCACGCTGCGGGCCCCGCGCCTGCTCGTGGAGCATGAAGCGCGCCGGGTGGTGCTCGAAGGCGGCTCCATCGACGTCAACGGCCGCGGCGCCATGCTGACCACGGAAGAGTGCCTGCTCCACAAACGCGTTCAAGCGCGCAACCCCGACCTCTCGCGCCGCGACCTGGAGTGGGTGTTCGCGACCTATCTCGGGATCGAGAAGGTGATCTGGCTGAAGCGCGGCATCGTGGGCGACGACACTCACGGCCACGTCGACGACATCGCGCGTTTCGTGGGACCGCGCACCGTCCTTGCCGCCGCCGAGCGCGACCCCCGCGACGCCAACTACTCCGCGCTGCAGCAGAACCTGCGCGATCTGCGCCGGGCTACCGACCAGGACGGAAAGCGGCTGGAGGTGGTCGAGCTGCCGATGCCGCGACCGGTGGTGATGGAAGGCCAGCGCCTGCCGGCCAGCTACGCGAATTTCTACATCGCGAACGCGTCTGTCCTGGCGCCCATCTTCGGCGACCCGAACGACCGCGAGGCGCTCGACATCCTCGCGCGCCTGTTCCCCACTCGCGACGTTGTTCCCATCTACTCGCGCGACTTTGTCTGGGGCCTGGGCGCGATGCATTGCATGACCCAGCAGCAACCGGCCTGACCTCTCACCTCCGCCCTTCACGCAAAACGAAACCGCCCGGGCTGGTTGGCCCGGGCGGTTCCGGTTCAAGCGGTCGAGAAACGATCGCCCTGGTTACTTCTTACGGCGCGAGATGAAGCCCGCGGCGAGCGATCCCAGGCCCAACAGGCCGAGGAGCGGCAGCGGAGAAGCGGTCTGCGGCAGCTGGTTCTGCGCCACTTCCGTCCCCTGCTGGTTTTCGCCGGCGTTCGCCTGCGCGTTCTGGTCGGCAGCTGGCTCAGTGGCCGAAGCGGCAGGAGCCGCCGGCTGCTGTTCCTGCTGCATGCCCGCCGACTCGCTCGAAGTCGCCGGCTGGCCGGCGGCTACGTCGGTTGAGGTCGTCCCGGTCGTCGCCGAGGCGCTCGCATCCGGAGCAGTCGTGGAAGCCGAAGCGGTGGCATCGGGCGTGGTCGTCCCGGTCGTGGCCGAGGCGCTCGCGTCCGGAGCCGTCGTGCTGGCAGTCGCGCTCGCATCGGGCGTCGTGGTGCTGGCGCTGGCCGAAGCGTTCGCGTCGGGCGTGGTCGTCGCGGTGGCGGACTGGTTGGCCGGAGCCGAGTCAGTCGGCGCGCTGGACGTGGTGTCCTTCGCGATGTTGCCGTTGCCCACGTTCCCCGTGTTCTGCTCGTCCGAGCTCACCGCACCGGTGGTGGCGGTGGACTGCTCGGTCGAGGTTGTGCCCGCCGCCGACGCGGTGCTCTGATCGGCAGGAGCGGCGCTCGAAGTCTGCGAGCTGCAGCTTTCCGAGATCATCTGGACGTCGCTGACCGCGAAGCTCTGCGGCTGGCTGGCGCCGGACGAGGCCGCGCTGGCATCAGCGCTGCTCTGCTCGGGCATGCCCTTGATCTCGACCATGTGGCCGACGTGCTCTTTCAGCTTGGCGTCGTCGCCCGACAGCTTGATGGTCTGGCCGTTGTCGGAAGCGAGGGTGAAGTTGCCTTCCGAGCCGCTGAGGCAGCCGCGAAGCGACTGGTCGCTGCTCTGGGTGCTGGTCTGTGAGCCGGCTGCGCTCGCGGACGGATCTTGCGCAAAGCCAAGCGCCGCCACCAGCAGCAGGATCGCTGTGATCGTGAGTGTCTTCTTCATCGTGTGACTCCTGTGGAAAGTCCCTAACCTGGGCGTTCGTTGTGCGCCCGCGCAAGGCGCGAGCGAGAGAAGCAGTGCCTACAGTTAGAAAGTGGTTACTAGCGGGGGGTTTGCCGGGGTTAGCAGTAAGTTAGAAACGATAGAATTATCCGGCAGCTACTCTGCTTGCCTCCCGCGGCTCAGGCACTTAGGCGATGGACCCCAGACTGGAACACGACATCCTGCAGATGGAGGAAGCCCTCCGCGAGGCGGCGCGCGCCGAGGCGGAGGGCGAAGTCCCCGTCGGGGCAGTGGTGGTCTGTGCCGGCCAGGTGGTAGGACGGGGCCGCAACCGGAACATCACCGAGAACGACCCCACGGCCCACGCGGAGATCGTGGCTT
>DATIBR010000029.1 GCA_035457425.1 Terriglobales bacterium | reverse complement strand
GGGCACCAGTCGGTGAAGCCGGACTGCAACAGGTTCAGCCCGACGAACGCGGTGAACAGGAACCAGTAGGGACTCACCCAGTAACCCAGCGCGAGCGAGAGCAGGACGAACGCCCCCGCGATCAGTCGCAACCAGCGGTCGATGTACATGTGCTTCTCCTTAATCATGGACCTCGGCAGGCTCGTGCGTGCCGGCGATCTCGTAATCGGCGACGGTCTCGGGCGCATGCGTCTCGGGCGGCTGCGGCTCGCCCGCGTGGCGCTTCTGGCTCATGTAGTAGAGGACCGGCACGGCCATGCGCGAAAGCACGGTCGAAGCCACCTCGCCTGCCATCAGCGAGAGCGCCAGCCCTTGGAAGATGGGATCGAAGAGGATGACGCTCGCGCCCACCACGACCGCCGCCGCGGTCAGCAGCATGGGGCGAAAGCGCACCGCGCCGGCGTCGACGACCGCGTCTTCCAGCGTCATGCCCTGCACGCGGCGCAGTTCGATGAAGTCGACGAGGATGATCGAGTTGCGCACGATGATGCCGGCGCCGGCGATGAAGCCGATCATCGAGGTCGCGGTGAAGAACGCGCCCAGCATGGCGTGCGCCGGCAGGATGCCGACCAGCGTCAGCGGGATCGGCGCCATGATCACCAGCGGCGTGAGGAACGAGCGGAACCACGCCACCACCAGCACGTAGATCAGGATGAGCACCGCGGCGAAGGCAAGACCGAGGTCGCGAAAGACTTCGTAGGTGATGTGCCACTCGCCGTCCCACTTCATGGCGTAGCGCTCGGCGTCGGGCGGGAGCGCGGCCGAGTACTGCTCGATGGCGGCGCCGTCGGGCGTCTTCAGCACCTTGAGCTTCTCCGCCATCTTCATGATGGCGTACACCGGGCTCTCTTCCGCGCCGCCCGCGTCGGCGGTGACGTAGACGACCGGCCGCAGGTTCTTGCGATAGATGTACGGCCGCAGCGTAGTTCGCTCGACCGTTGTCACTTCACCGAGCGACACCAGGCCACCGCTGGCGGTCGGGACCTTGAGTGCCTGGAGCTCCTCGATGCCGGAGCGCGAGGCGCGCGAGAGCCGCACCTCGATGGGGATATCCTCGCGCGCGCTGGGGGAGTGCAACAGGCCGGCCTCGCTGCCGGCGAGCGCGATACGCACGGTGCGCGCGACGTCGCCGGCGGAGATGCCGTGCAGCGCCGCCTTGTCCAAGTCGACCTTCAGGTCGTACTGCTCCTGCGGATCGTTGACGTACCAGTCGACGTCGACCACACCCGGTGTGGACTGGAACACGTCCTTCACCTGCCGGGCGAGCGCGAGCTGCTGGTCGTAGTCGCGGCCGTAGACCTCGGCGACCAGCGTCTGCAGCACCGGCGGTCCGGGCGGCACTTCGGCTACCTTGATGCGCGCGCCGAACTGCCGTGCGACCTCCTCCAGCTTCGGGCGGACGCGCTTGGCGATCTCGTGCGACTGCGCCGAGCGCTCGTCCTTCGAGACCAGGTTCACCTGGATATCCGCCTGGTTCGGCCCCTGGCGCAGGAAGTAATGGCGCACCAGGCCGTTGAAGTTATACGGGCCGGAGGTGCCGGCATAGATCTGGTAGTTGGCGACCTCCGACTCCTGCGCGACCTTGGCGGCCAAAGCCTGCGCGGCCGCGGTGGTCTGCTCGAGCGTGGTGCCGTCGGGCATGTCGACGATGACCTGGAACTCGCTCTTGTTGTCGAAGGGCAGCATCTTCACCTTCACGAACTTCGCAGGGACGAAGAGGACGGCGAGCAGCAGCAGGCCGATGACGCCGAAGAGGAAGAGCGTGCGGCGCCTGGCTTCGGCGACGAGCGGACGCATCAGCCGACGGTAGAAGCGCGTGGTCCAGCCTTCAGCCGCGTGCTTCTCGGCGTGCCCGCCCTCGGCGCGCAGCAGCCGCAGCGAGGCCCACGGCGAGACCACGAACGCCACGATGAGCGAGAAGATCATCGCCGCCGAGGCGCCTACCGGGATGGGCCGCATGTACGGCCCCATCAGGCCGCGGACGAACATCATCGGCAGGATGGCGGCAATGACCGCGAACGTCGCCAGGATGGTGGGGTTGCCGACCTCGTCGACGGCTTCTACCGCGACCTCCGCCAGCCGGCGGCCCTGGTTCTCCGGCAGCCGGAAGTGGCGCACGATGTTCTCGACCACCACGATGGCGTCGTCCACCAGGATGCCGATGGAGAAGATGAGCGCGAACAGCGTCACGCGGTTCAGCGTGTACCCGAGGAAGTAGAAGATGGCGAGCGTAAGGGCCAGCGTGACCGGAATGGCCACCAGCACCACGCCCGACTCCCGCCAGCCCAGCGCGAAGGCGATCAGCAGCGTGACCGAGAGAGTAGCGAGCAGCAGGTGCTTCAGCAGTTCGTCCGACTTGTGCTTTGCCGTCTGGCCGTAATCGCGCGTGATGGTGACGTTGATGTCGGAGGGCAACAGGTGGCCGCGCAGCGCCGCGATCTTCTCCTTCACGCGCTCGGAGATCACGCTGGCGTTCGTCCCTTTGCGCTTCGCGATGGTCAGCGTCACCGCCGGAAACTCGCCTGTCTTCCCCGACGCCTTCCCTTCCCCGAACAGCACGTAGTCGTCCGGCTCGGCGACGTTGGCGTCGATGGTTGCTACGTCGCGCAGGAAGACCGGCTTGCCGCCGCGCACCCCGACCACGATCCGCTGCAGGTCTTCGGGCCGCGCGAGCAGGCGGCCCGCGTCCACGCGGAACTCCTGGTTGTTGCGCGCGAAGCTGCCGGCCTGCACCTGCTGGTTCGCGGCCTGGAGGGCGCCGACGAGCTGCGCGGGCGAGAGGCCGTAGGCGGCCAGGCGGTCGGTGTCGAGCACCACGCGCACCTTGCGCGGCAGCCCGCCGGCCAGGTGCGTCTCGCTCACGTCATCGAGCTGCTTGACGGAGTGCTCGAGCTCGCCGGCGATCCGCCGCAGCGTCGCGCCGTCGTAGTTCGCGCCCCACAGCGTGAGCGCCATGATGGGCACGTCGTCGATGGAGCGGACCTTGATCAGCGGCGGCGAGACGCCCGGCGGGATGCGGTCGAAGTTCGAGTACAGCTTGTTGTACGTGCGGACGATCGCGTCCTCTTCCTTCTCGCCCACGTAAAAGCGAACGATGACCATGCTCATGCCGGGCGAGGAGATGGAGTACACGTACTCCACGCCCGGGACCTCGCGCAGCAGCTTCTCCATGGGGACGGTGGCGCGTTGCTCCACCTCCGCCGCCGACGCGCCCGGCATCTGCACGAACACATCGAGCATCGGGACCACGATCTGCGGCTCTTCCTCGCGCGGGGTCTGCCAGATGGCGAAGGCGCCGACCAGCAGCGCGGCCACGATGGTGAGCGGCGTGAGCTTCGAGTCGATGAACGCGTGAGCGATCTTCCCGGCGGTGCGCAGCGCGTGCCTCATGTCAGTCCACTTTCTTTCCTGCCAGGTCGCGCCCGCCGTGCGCCGCGACCAGGCGCTCGCCGCCGGAGAGTCCCGACAGGATCTCGACCCGCTCTCCCATCGGCCTGCCCAGCGTGATAAAGCGCAACGCGACCGCGCCGTCGGCGCCGACGACGTAAACGCCCTGCATCTGGCCGCGCTCTACCACCGCCGTGCGCGGCACCACCACCGCGTCGCGCTGCCCGCGGGGGAAGCGCGCGCGCCCGAACAGGCCGGAGTGGAGGCGCGCGTCCTTCGGCAGCGCCAGCTTCACCACGAAGCTGCGGCTCCCGGGATCGGCGGCGGGGACGACCTGCTGGACGGCGGCTTGGATGTCTTCGCCCAGCGCGTCGATCACCACCGGCGCCTTGCCGCCGAGCTGGACGTAACGCAAGTCCGACTCGTCTACCGCGACCTCGAGGCGGAAGCTCGAGGTGTCTTCCACCGTCACCAGCGGCGCGCCCGGGGCCGCGAGCGCGCCGGGATCGACGTTCTTCGCCGTGACCACGCCATCGAAGGGCGCGCGGATGCGCGTGTAGCCGAGCATGGCGCGCGCCTGCGCCGAGCCCGCGACCGCTTGCGCCTGCGCGGCATTGGCGGCATCGCGCTGCGCGGCGGCGGCCTTGTAGCGCGCCTGCGCCTCGTCCATCTCGTGCGGGCTCACGGACTTCTTCTCGTACATCGCCTGGTAGCGCGCGAACGTGGCCTGCGCGAGACCATAGTTCGCGTCGGCGGCCGCGGCCTGCTGCTGCGCTGCCGTGATGCCGGCACTGGCCTGGTCGGCGGCGGCACGCGTCGCCGCGTCGTCGAGCACGAGCAGGACGTCGCCGCGCCGAACGCGCCTGCCCTCGACGGCGTTCACTGCGCGCACGCTGGCGACGATCTGCGCCGAGAGCTGCGCGCTCTGGTTGGCATGGACGGTGCCGACGGCCTCGACCTCGTCGGGCACGGCGCTGCGCTGGATGGTGACCGTCTGCACGCCGCGCACACGCTCGGCGTCGTCGGCAACGGGTTTCTTCTCGCCGCAGCCGGCGAGCGCGAACGACAAGGCAGCGAGAGCAAGCGCGACTTTCTTCATGGCTTCACCGCGGATGAGTCGGCGCCCAGTGTTCCGGTCGCCAGCTCGAGATTGGCGTGACTGAGGTGGACCCGGTACACGGCCTGCCAGTAGCCGGTCTCCGCACGCAACGAGGCTTCTTGGCTGCGCAACAGGTCGGAGATGGTGATCAGGCCGCCGTCATAGCGGTTCTGGCTGATGCGGAGACTCTCCTTCGCCTGCGCGACGGAATCGCGCGCGACCGCGAGCTGCTGCTCGGCGGCGGCGCGGTCGAGCGCCGCCTTGCGGACTTCGAGGCGCACGCCGCTGGTCAACGCGTCGCGCTGCGCATCGGCCTCGCGCACGGTCGCCTGCTCGCGACGCAACCGCGCCAGCTTCGCGCCGCCCGAGAAGAGGTCCACGCTCAGCTCGACGCCCGCGTACCAGTTGTTCCCGCCGCCGCCCACGAAGCTCGGAGCGTCCGCCTGCCAGTCGGCGACCACGTTCACCTTCGGCCCGAAGGACGCCTTCGCGATGCTTGCGTTCTTGCGCTGCATCTCGACTTGCAGGTTCACGCCGGCCAGGTCAGGACGCCGCTCCAGCGCGAGCTTCTCGAGCTGCGCCTGATCGATAGCCGGAAGCGCGCGCTCGGCCAGGACCTCGGCGGGCTCGTAGACGGTGTCGAGCGAGGCGCCGAGCTCGTGCGCGAGCGCGGCGCGGGCCAGCTCCACCGCGTTGCGCGCCGCGATCTGCTCCTGCCGACGCTGCGCCAGCTCCACCTGCGCCGCCAGCGGGTCGGATTCGACCACCATGCCCGCGTCGAAGCGGCTCTTGCTGCGCTCATGGATCGCCTGCGCCGTGCCGACCGCGTCGTCCGCCACTTGCAGCTGTTTCTGGGCGAGCAGCAGGTTCAAGTAGGCGTCGACGACCCGAAAGACCAGCTGCTGCTCGGAGCGCTCCAGTTGCCGCTGCGCCAGTTGCGACGCCTGCTTCGACTGCGCAAGCCGCATCCAACTTGCGCCCGAGTCGAACAGTTGCCATCCGCCGGAGAACCGTGTGGCGAAGTTGCCGAACGGCGTCGGGGTATTGAGCACGTTGAGCGCGAAGTCGCCCGGCCCGAAGCGCTGCTGACGCAGCTTGCTTCCGAACACGAACACGGGGTCGTTGCTGCGCTGATAGCTCTCCGAGAACGAGAGCTGCGGCAGCAGGCTCCCGCGTACTTCCTTCACACCGGCCGCGGCGGCCTGGCGATGGAAGACCGCGGCCTTGCGCGTGGGATTCTTCTCGAGTGCGCTGGCGACCGCGTCGGCCAGGGTCAGCCGCGTCTGCGCCGCCGCCCCGGGCGCGAGTAATAAGAAGATGGCCAGGAGATGCTTGCCCATAAGAGCTCCAGCGAATGAATGCAGACTCGCTGGAAATCGTTACAGGTACGGTGCGGGAAAGATGTGACGGTGGACACCGCCGCGCTCAGGAGATGGTTTTCAGCAGCGCCCGCAGGTCGGACTGGAGCTTCCTTTTCATCGGCGGCGGACAATGCGTTCGGCAGCGCCGGATGGTCTCTTCCAGGCTCGCGAGGTAGGCCTGGCAGGGGCGACAGTCATCGAGGTGCACCTCGAGTCGCTCGCAGACGCCGGGATCGATCTGGTGGTCGATGTAATCCGACAGCCGTGCAAAGAGCGCGCGGCATGTGATCGGCTTCGGCCCGCCCTCTTTCTTCTTCCGCGGTCCCCGCTGTCGCAGGGCCAGCTCGTTCCGCAGGAACGCCCGGGCGCGGTGCAGCCTGACCCGCACCGTCCCTTCCGCGATCCCCATCACCTGCGCGACCTCGCGCGCGGAGAGCTCCTCCATGTCATGCAGAACGAGCACCTGGCGATAGAGCGGCGGGATGCGCAGCACGGCCCGCGCCAACTCCCCGGCATCCTCTTTGCGCAGCAGGCGCTGCTCCGGACCCGGACCGGAGGACGCCAGTTGCGCCTCCAGGCCGGCGCGGTCGGGCAGCACGTCGTCGAGCGAGAGATGCGGGTGGCGGTCGAACTTGCTGCGCCGCCGCGACATCAAGCAGCGCGACCGCGCGACCTTGTACAGCCAAACAGCCAGCGCCTGCGACGAATCGAACTTGCGCAATTCGGCCGCCGTCCGCAGCAGGGTCTCCTGCGCTGTGTCTTCGGCGTCTTCGCGATGCCCGCATAACTTCATGCTGAACTTGAAGACAGTCTGCTGCAGCGTCTCGAGCGCGCGCTCCAGCGCCGCGGGCGAGCCACCGCGCACTTCACCGAGCGCCTTCTCCAGGTCCGGTCGCATGGGTCTGGCTTGGAATGTAACAAAAAAACGAGGGCCGATACGGATTCATCGCACAACCCCGTTCGCAAGTGTCAACGCATTCGAGGCGCGCGAAGACACGAAAGGCGTCCTAGCAAACCTTGCTACATTCGCGATCCACTCAGGCGGGCTCACGCGTCTCACATCTGATATAACCCTGCCCACAGGCTCTTATGCGAAACCTGGCAACGATCTGGCTCCTTCTCGCGACCTTCGCAGCCCCCGCTGCCGCGCAATCCCGGCCCGCACGGCCGCAGGCCTCCAGCACCCTGCAAGCGAGAGTCGAGGCGATCGCGCGCGCGCATCGCGGCAAGGTCGCGCTGTTCGCCAAGCAGCTTCGCACCGGCCAGACGGTGGAGCTCAACGCCGATGTGCCGGTGCAGACCGCCAGCGTCATTAAACTGCCCATCATGCTCGAGGCGTTCGTCCAGCGGAAGGAGGGCAAACTGAGCTTCTACAAGCAGCTCACGCTCCGCGAGGAGGACAAAGTCGGCGGTTCCGGAGTGCTCACCTTCATGCGTCCCGGCCTGCAGCTCACGCTCGAAGACGCCATCGTGCTGATGATGGACCTCAGCGACAACACCGCCACGAACATGGTCATCGACCAGGTGAGCATCCCGGCAGTGAATGCTCGGCTCGAACGCATCGCCCTGAAGAATACCTATCTGTACAAGAAGGTCTACAAGCCCGCCGAGGGTCCCGTGCCCGCCGATCAACCGAAGTTCGGCCTGGGCAAAACTACTGCGCGCGAGATGGCGACCGTGCTCGAGGTCATCGAGCGCTGCGATCTCCACGATCCCGACTTCTGCAAGCGCATGATCGACATCATGAGGAACCAGCAATTCCGCTACATGGTGCCGCGGTATCTGGAGCGCACTGACACCAGCGAGAGCGCTTCCTCGATCGCCGACAAGATCGGCGAACTCGACGACGTACGCAACGACGTCGCGCTGGTGTACACCCAGAACGGTCCGATCGTGATCTCGGCCTTCACCTGGGACAACAAGGACACCAGCTGGACTCCCGACAACGAGGCTTACATCACCATCGCGCGATTGGCGAAGGCGATCGTCGACGCTTGGGCGCCCGCCGGCCTGCACAAGGCCACGAAATAGCCCGCGCGGTTGACATCTTGCGACTCTCCACAGCAGAATGTCGCCGTTCCGTTCCGCTTCACGGTTGCAATCGTCCCCCGGGAAAATGAGCGCCCTCGATGGTCAAGGCTTCAGCGCTGTTGCTGCTGCTGTTCTTCTCCGACACGGTCAACCTCACCGTGACCGTCAGCCCTGACACGACGGTGTCCGCCACGCCGCCTGCAGCCACGCCGGGCTCGAACGCGCTGCCTGCCGCGGTGGGCGGCGCGTTGGCCGCTTCCCCCGCCATCGTTCTCTGGCCCAAGGGTCACCGCCTCGCCGCCTGCACCCCCAATCTCGAGCCGCGTCTTTCCGCCTGGCGCGAGATGTTGGAGGAGAACGAGGGCCGGCTCTGCACCACCACTAAAGTGCCATCCTAAATTGTTCCTCTTATGGGACTTTCCCACTCCGGGAAGTACCGCGCACTAGTTACTTTTGTTACTTGCGCGTCCTGAAGGTTCCACGATAAAAGTACGCAACTCCCCAGGTTGAGACCAGGTTTGTGATTCCACGCGGCGCACCTTGGAAAGACCCGGGGAAAGTTCTGTCTAACGACAAGGAGAATGAATGCGTACGAAACTGCTTTTAGGAGTCCTGCTTCTCACACTGGCGTGCGCGCCGGCATTCGCGGCGGAAGCCGTGAACGCCAGCCCGGCGCAAGTCACGGCCGACCTCACCATCAACGTCAACGTGGTGAACGCACTCCGGCTGACGTTGCTGACCGGCACGAACACGCCCGCCTGCACCATCACCCGGACCAACGGCACGACCGACGATGACGCCACCACGTATTCGATGAACTTCGGCGACATCAACGGTCTGGGCATCGACCCGGGCGCCAACTGCACCGACGTGACGCAGGTGGCCGGCAACTACGTCTGGTACACCAACTACGGCATCAAGACGCAGTACGCCGGTCTGCCCAACACCGCCGACGTGAAGCTCAAGATCGCTACCGACTTCACGAACAACGCGATGTTGAAAGTCCGTGAGACTTCGTTCGCGAGCGGCGCCACTGCTCTCACCACGAACCTCACGACCACCGACACCACCATCATCTCCGCCGCGACCAACAGCGCGACACCGAAAGATCGCTTGCTCGGTATCGCGATGATCGCGGCGAACGTGAACGGAGCGGGCTCGACGGGCGCTGACTCGGTCGTGCTCACTTACACGCTGGTCGCCAACTAGGCCGGGACGCCGCGATCTCTTGAGGAGTCCCGTTTCCATGTCGTGTGACCAGGACTGGCAGAGCAGTTTCGCCGTGCTTCCGCGCGCCGCTTTCGGGCGGCCGCGGCAGCACGGCCTCTCGCTTCTCCGGGTCGCCGGCCTACTCCCCCTCTTCTTTTTTCTCCTGCTCGTGCCCTCCGCCCGGGCGGGCAATATCAAGATCAACGTCTCGCAAGCTCCCGGCGGCGCTGCGATCACCGGCGCGCGTCCGAATTACACGATGAACATGGGCAACGTGAACGGGATCGGCGCGGGCGGCGCCACCGTCGCGGGGGTGAGTGTCTTGAGCACCAGCTTCAACGGCGGCGCTCTCTATGCCTCGCCCTATCGCGTCACCTTTCAGGGCTTGCCCGCACCGCACCGGGTGCAGATGACGGCATATGTCAGCGGCAACTTCACGAAATCTGCCGCACTCATCGTCTATTCATGCCCGGAAGCCGGCGCATGCACCGTCGCGAGCAACTTCAACCCGATGTCGCTCAACGCGGGCGCGCAGACGGTCGTTCTCCCGACACGCAATCGCGCCAACAACACGCCGTTCGACGCCGACATCGGCGTGCTCGTCATGAACCTGAGTGGAGCGAGCGCATTCTCTACCGGCATCGACACCGCCACCGTGACGCTGTTCGCGCAGGACCTCGACGTTTGTCCCGGCGGCGTCTGCGACAGCGATACGGCCACCATCACTCTCCGCGTCAGCGCCTCCACCGCGCTTCGCTTGGTGCTGGAAACGGGAACGCTCAGTCCCGCCTGCACCATGACCAACTCGGGATCGACCTCCGCCACGACGTACTCGCTGAGCGTCGGCAACATCAACGGCCTGGGCATTGACCCTGCCGGCAATTGCGCGAACGTCATCGGCACCAACCCGGTGATCTGGTACACCAACTACCGCGTCACGCCTAGCTTTACCAACTACTCGACTACGACCGGCTCTCTCGCCATCGCGGTCAAGACCAACTTCGCGAAGAGCGCCCTGCTAAGCATGCGCGAGGCCGATGTCGCGGCGAACCTGAATGCCGGGACGCTGCCGCGCGCGGCGTTCTCCATCACCAACGGCGTCACTCTTAACCGGGTGGTCGGCGTGGCCATGAACACGGCCGCGCTCAACGGTCCCACTTCTTTTGGCTCCGACTCCGCCACCATTACCTACACCCTCACGGTGCCATAAATGTTGACTGCTCCTCGCACCTTCCTGCTGGCGCTGCTGCTCGCCGCGAGCACTTCCTTGGCCTTCGGCCAGGGTGGCTTGGCCATGGCGCCCGCGGTCTTCGATCTCAAGTTCCAACCCGGCAAGCCGGTCGAGTTCGACATCACGGTGGTCAATGAGACCGAGCGCGCCGTGCAGATGCAAGGCACCATCCAGGACTGGTGGTACAACGACAAGAACGAGCGCGTCTTCGGTTCTCCGGGGACGTATCCGCGCTCGGCGTCGAACTGGATCGAGTTCGTGCCCCGCCAGTTCGAGGTCACTCCCAAGAGCTCGCGCAAGGTGCACGTCGTGGTC
>DATIBR010000028.1 GCA_035457425.1 Terriglobales bacterium | reverse complement strand
GGGCCGTAGACCTCCTGAAAATTGAGCCAGGGAAGCAGGTAGATGTAGGCGTACTTGGCGATCTCCCAGAGCAGGCCGGTGAAGACGGCGGCGGGCAGGACGGCGCGCGCCGGCACGCGTCCGGCCGGCAGGATCCAGTAGATGAGGAAGAAGATGGTGATGGTCGCGCAGACCGCCAGCACTTTCATGGTGACGAAGGTGATCATCTGCAGGACGAAGCGGTCGGGTACGACGCCGCGGAGCAGCGTCTGCTGGCCGGCGGTGAGCGCGACCGAGAGCAGCGCCAGGCATCCGGAGGCGAAGGCCAGGCCGAGCGAGACGAGCTGGTTGCCGAGGTAGCTGCGGTTCCTGGTGAATCCCCAGATGCGGTTGAGCGCGACCTCCAGCGGCAGGAAGACGCCGGTGGAGGTGATGAGCAGGATGGCGAGCGAAGCGACCTGGGCGCCGCGGCGGGCGTTGATGAGCACGTTGAGGTTGCGCAGGATGAAGTCCTGGCCGGCGGGGAGGTAGTCGCGCAGCAGGTCGAGCACGACCTGGTTCATGGCGCGCGAGCGGAAGACGAAGCGGATGAGCGTGAGCAGCAGGACGATGAACGGGAAGAACGAGAGGATGGCGTTGGCGGCGACGGAGAAGGCGAAGGTGTGGACGTCGGTCTGGAAGAGATACTTGGCGGTCGGCCAGACGCGCTGGTGGAAGCCGCGGGCGGCGCGGAAGACGCGGGTCTTGGGGCCGGGGGACGTCGCGGCGTCAGGCATGGTGGGTCATGGTAGCAGGACCAATGAGCGGCGCAGAGGACGCGGGGAAGAGCAAATGAAAACAGGAGGAGAGGAGGAGAGGAGGAAATCTTTTTCTTTTGGGTCCGGGGGAGGCCGCCCTGTCGGCTCATGGAGAAGAGGGAAACGAGGGAAGGCCCTACGCCGAAGTCAGGACTAAGGCCGGGCCGTAATCCGAGCCTAGTACCCGAACTTCGGAATTGCAGAGTAGAAGCTGGACGGAGAACGAATCGGGCTATCCTGAAAAAGTCGTACGCAGAAGCCGCCCATGCTGTGTTCGAGGGCGAACGAGAACGACGCGCGGACCCGCGTAAACACAGGAGAGAAACCAACATGGGCCGGAACCTTGCGCGCCTGCTGCGCGCCCTCATCACAAGCTTGTGCGTGACCGGAGCTGCTGCCTGGGCGGCGCCGGTGATCACCATCGCGAGCCCGGCGGGGGGCGCGACGGTGGGGTCGCCAGTGCAGGTGACGGCGAGCGCGACGTCTTCGACCTCGGCGATCAGGCTGCTGCAGGTGTACGTGGACGGGTCGAAGAAGTACGAGGTGAAGGCGGCGCAGCTCTCGACCAGCGTGAGCCTGGCGAGCGGCGGCCACAAGCTGACGATCGTGGCCTACGACTCGGCGACGACGGCGAAGTCGTCGGTGAGCTTCTCGGTCGGGGCGACGGCCAGCGGCACCTCGAGCACGATCCCTGGCACCGCCATCACCACGGCCGACATCGACGAGCTGACGGGCTGGAACTCCTGCGACGTGTGCGCGGGCCCGGGCGGGGCGGGCTCGACCGTGGCGCACAGCGTGACCTACGCGCAGAAGGATCCGTCGCGCGACGGGAACTCCATCAAATTCCACATCGGGGACAGCACGGCGGTCTCGTACGGAACCGCGTTGTGGTGGAAGTACGCGCAGGCGCGGGAAAGCTCGAGCCACTTCGTCTATGACCTGTACTTCTACCTGAAGGATCCGGCGGCAGCGCAGGCGCTGGAGTTCGACGTGAACCAGACGCGCAAGACCGACGGCGTGAAGTACATCTTCGGGACGGAGTGCGACATCCGCGGCACCAGGACGTGGCGCGTGTACGACAACTACAACAAGAAGTGGACGTCGACGGGGATCGCATGCACCGCGCCGACGGCCTACCAGTGGCATCACCTGGTGTGGGAGTTCGAGCGGACCGCCGACGGGCCGAAGTTCGTGGCCTTCACGCTCGACGGCACCAAGCACTACGTGAACAAGCAGGTGCAGAAGAAGACCGGCACGGGCAGCTCGACGCTGCTGAACGTGGCGTTCCAACTCGACGGCAACGGCGTGACGAAGCCGTACGACGCGTGGCTGGACACGGTGAAGATCACGCAGTGGTAGGGCAAGGATCCTTCGACTGCGCGTCGCTACGCCCAGGATCTCGCTAGCGGGCTCGCGCTGCGCCGCGTTCGCGGCTGCGCTCACGCCCGCCAAGCAGCTCGACTTGCCAAATCCGGAGTGTCTGGTATCATCCCCTCGCTTTCCCTCACAGGGGAGAAGCGGATTCGGGTTGATGTTTTTGCACTTCGGATCGGACTTCATGTCGAGAGAACAGGGCCGCACGGAGCGCGCGTAAGGCGCGGCCGGCGGCCTTTTTCATTGCGTGGGGCGCGGAGTCGGAACAGCAACCTTCTCAAAAGAGGAGCAGTTTGTGAGAGAGAAGGGCACAGTGAAGTGGTTCAACGGCGCCAAGGGTTATGGCTTCATCCAGCGGTCGACCGGGGAGGACGTGTTCGTCCATTTCTCCGCCATCCAGGAGCAGGGATACCGGACGCTGAATGAAGGCGAGACCGTGGAGTTCGATCTGCTGAAGGGCCCCAAGGGCTTCCAGGCCGCGAACGTAAGCCGCGGATAGCGGAGCCGGACGAGGGGTCCAGCCCAAGTCCGCAAATCCCGCCCGAGAGGGCGGGATTTTTTTGTGGAAATGAGCGGCGCAGAGGACGCAGGGAGGAGCAAATGAAAACGGGAGGAGGGAGGAGAGGAGGTTTTTTTCTTTGTTTTCGGGGGTGTTACAGCCTCGGCTCATGAAGAAGAGGGAAATGAGGGGATGGTGAGAGGCGGGCGAGTCGGCCGCCTCCAGACGACTATTGGATCTCGAGAGAGACCAAGTCGCCGGCGCCGGGAGAAGACTCGCGGTAGTTGACGGCGACGGGGACGTTCGACCAGGTGCAGGAAAAGGCATCGGCGCCGATGAGGACGAGTTTCTTGTAGTTCGGCGTGGTCAGGCGGACGGTCTTCTTCTGGGACGTGACGGTAAGAGTGGCGGAGCCGGCGGGGTCGCATGAGACGGCGGAGAGCTTGCCCTTGAGCCAGAGGATGGGGCGCTGGTCGATCTTGATGTCGGTGGGCGGCGGAGGCTCTTGGTCGCTATTGGGCTGGGCCGCGGCGTTGTCGTCGGGCTGCTTCTGCCACTTGGGGTTGTCGTAGGTGGCGGGGCGGGAGCGCTCTTCGAAGCGCCCGGTGCGTGCGGGAGCGGCCTTCATCTGCTCGAGGCGGGCGAGGGACTGCTCGGCCTGCGCGACCACGCTGGAGTCGGAAGAGGTCTTGAGGTAGTTGAGCAGGGCGCCGGCGTCGTCGTAGCTGCGGGCGTCGAGGTAGATGTAGGCGAGGTTGAGGCGGTAGTGGTCCTCGCGCGGCGAGAGCTTGATGGCCTTGAGCATGGCGTCGACCGCCTGGGGATACTTCTGGTCCATGCGATAGACGAAGCCGAGGAGGTTCCAGGCGTCGGCGTACTCGGGGTCGAGCTCGACGGACTTGAGGAGGTGGTCGCGCATGGCGGCGGCGTTGAAGTCGCCGCCGAGTGTGCCGCCGCGGTGCTGGATGAGCGACGCGGCGTAGTAGTGCACGCGCGGGTCGTTGGGCAAGAGCTGAGCGGCCTGCGAGAACTGCTCGGCGGCCTTGGGGAAATCCTGGCGGTAGAGGTAAGCGTAGCCGAGCGAGCGGCGGGCGCGTCCGTTGTTGGGATCCTGCTGCAGGATGTTCTCGAGCTCGGTGACGCCGCGGTCGATGTAGTCGCGCGAGTGGACGTGCAAGTCGGCGATCTCGGTCTGGGCGTCGAGCAACGGCAGCTTGCGGATCTGGTAGCCGTAGGTGTTGACGTTCTCCAGGCCGGGGGGCATGGGGATGGTCCACTTCACGACGCTGGCGGAGCGGTAGAAGCTGTTGAGCTCCCTGTCGAACTGCTTGGGGTCGAGCTTGAAGGCGCGACGCATGGCGTCGACGACGGGGAGCTTGTCGGTCATGGTGAGCTTGCAGTACTCGGCGGTCTCGGCGAGCTTCTTCTTGTCGAAGACGTAGTGCACCATGAGCCAGGACTGGGCGTAGAAGTTGGAGCGGCGGTCGCCGCTCTCGTTGTAGGTGGCGGTGTCGTGGGTGACGGCGAACAGGTCGGCCACCGGCATGAGGCCGCGCTCGCGCAGGACGTAGGGGACGTACTCGGGGACGTCGCCGACCTCGAATTCTTTCTGCGAGACCTTGATGGTGGAGTAGTACTCGGCAAAGCCTTCGTCGAACCACGCCGGCATGCGGGGGAAGTTCCCGTTGAGCAGCAGGTGGGCGTACTCGTGGAAGACGACTTCGAAGGCGTTGGGGCTGGAGAGGTCGAGCAGGATGAAGTTGCGGTCCTCGGAACCCTGAAAGAGGCCGGCGAGGCTGACGGGCTTGCCCTTCCAGAGCGGGACGTGCTGCCTCATCTCCTTGCTGTTGCGGAAGGCGATGATGAGGAGCGGGACGGGGATGTTGACCTTGTCCTTGAGCAGGAGGGCGCCGAAGACGTGGCGCATCTGCTCGAAGCGGAGCGCGACGTCGCGGCCCTTGTTCGCGCCGGCGTCGGTGATGACCTGGAAGTGCGGGGAGCGGACCTCGGTCCACTCGGGCTCGCCGGCGTGGAGGAAGGGCGCGCAGAGGGCGAGCAGAAGAGCGAGAGAGAAGAGGCGGGCGAGGCGCGACATCAACATTATGGTAGCGCAAAGCGCGCCGGCGGGTCGCCGGCGCCTACCGCTCGAGATACCGGATGGCCCACGCGGCGTGGGAGGCGACGACCGGATCGTCGTCGTGAGAGAGGCGCTGGAGCGTGGGGAGGAAGCCCGAGTCGCCGCTGTTGCCCATGGCGACCACGGCGTTGCGGCGCAGGCCGGAGTACTTGGCGCGCTTGACGGGCGAGCGGCGGAAGCGGCGCTGGAAGTCTTCGCGGGAGAGCGTGGCCATCTCTTCGAGCGGCGGGTTGACGAGCGACGGATCGGGGACGAACTCGGGTGCTTTCGCCAGGGCGGCGCGGTGCTGGTCGTGGCGGTCTCTCGAATTCCAGGGACAGACGTCCTGGCAGATGTCGCAGCCGAACAGGTGATCACCCATGAGCGGGCGCAGGTCGTCAGGGAGTGCGCCGCGTTTCTCGATGGTGAGGTAGGAGATGCAGCGCGCGGCGTCGAGCTGGTAAGGCGCGGGGAACGCGTTGGTGGGGCAGGCGTCTAGGCAGGCGGTGCAGGTGCCGCAGCGGTCGGGGGCGGGAAGGGCCGGCGAGGGCAGCTCGAGCGAGGTGAGGAGCACGCCGAGGAAGAACCAGGAGCCGGCGTCTTCGGAGATGAGGCAGGTGTTCTTCGCCTGCCAGCCGAGGCCGGCGTACTTGGCGAGGACGCGCTCGAGGAGCGGCCCGGTGTCGACGTAGCGGCGCGTGCGGGCGGCGGGGTGCTGGCGCTTCAAGGCGTCTTCGAGGCGGATGAGGCGCGACATCACGGCGTCGTGGTAATCGGTGTTGGGGAACCAGGCGTAGCGCGAGATCCATCCGCGGCGCGGGTCGCGACATTCGGTGGAGTAGGGCGGCGCGGTGTTGTAGTCGAGGGCGCAGACGATGGCAGACTTCGCCCACGGGAAGGTGGCCTGCACGTTCGCGCGCTTCAGGCGGCCGTGTTCGTCGCGGGAGGCGAGGTAGTCCATGTCGCCGGCGGCGCCGCGCTCCAGCCACGCGGGGAAGAAGTCGAGCTCGGGCATGGGCTGCGCGAGCGAGACCGTGCCGGCGCGGTCGAACCCCGCGGCAAGGGCGAGCTCGTGGACCTTAGAGGAAACAGCGGAGGGCATCTGCTTCCATTCTAAGGGGCCGAAATGAAAACAGCAGGAGAGGAGGAGAGGAGGAAATTCGATTTCTCTTGGTTTGTTACAGCGTCGGCTCATGAAGAAGAGGGAAATGAGGGGGGCGAATGAGCGGCGCAGAGGACGCAGGGGAAGCAGAGAAGATCAAATCATCGTGGAGAAATTCAGGCAGCGGCAGCACTGGCGCGGGTCCGAGCATCGTAACTAGATAGTAAATATTGGTTCCCCCCCAGGGCCTTGTTATGCGCTCTCTTCTCGCACGACCGCTTGGAATCGTTTGCCTGCTGCTCGCCGCGACCGGGTTTGCGGGGGCGCAGTGCACGCTCGACCAGACCAATCCCTCGGTGACGATCTGCCAGCCGGCAGACGGCGCCAACGTGAGCTCGCCGGTGCACATCGTGGCGGGCAGCCATTCCAGCTCGACCGTCGACCTGATGCAGGTCTACGTGGACCACAACAAGGCCTACGAGGTGCGGGCGAGCTCGATCGACACGATGCTGCCGTTGGCGGACGGGGCGCACCGCGTGACCGTGCAAGGTCATAACACCGCCGGCCAGTGGTTCAACAAGACGGTCAACATCACGGTGGGTGCGACGAGCCCGCCGCCGTGCACGCCGGCGACGGACCCGGGCGTGGCGATCTGCGAACCGGCGGACGGCGCGACGGTCGCGTCGCCGGTGCATATCGTGGCGAATTCGAAGTCGTCGGGCAGCGCCGTGACGGTGATGCAGATCTACGTGGACGGAGTGAAGAAGTACGAGGTCAAGGCGCCCACCATCGACACCAGCCTGGCGATGACCAACGGCACGCGCAGGGTGACCGTGCAGGGCATGAACGCCGCCAACCAGGTCTTCAAGCAGACGATCTACATCACGGTGGGCTCGGGCGGCGGCGGTGGCGGCGGCGGGACCGGGCTGAGCAACATCAAGCACATCATCTTTTACATGCAGGAGAACCGGCCCTTCGACCAGTACTTCGGGCGGTTCGGGCAATACCGGCGGAACAAGGGAAACTTCGACGCGTTCGACGAGCTGCCGCTGTCGGTGAAGCTGCCCACCTACTCGAGCGGGCAGTTCGTCTCGCCGTATCACCAGCAGACGGCGTGCCACGAGAACCTGAGCCCGGGGTGGAACGAGAGCCATTACTCCTACCACAACGGCGCCAATGACTATTTCATGAAGGCGAGCGGGTCGATCCCGTCGTCGATCGACCCGCAGGGCACGCGGGCGATGGGGTACTACGACTGGAACGATCTGCCGTATTACTACGAGCTGGCGTGGCAGTACGCGACGAGTGACCGGTGGTTCTCGTCGATCATGGCGCCGACGATCCCGAACCGGATGTACCTGTTCGCGGGGACGAGCTTCGGGCACATCCGGCCGGATCCGCCGCCGGCGAGCGGCTGGACGCCGAAGACCATCTTCCGGCAACTGAGCGAGGCGGGCGTCAGTTGGAAGTACTACTACCAGGACTCGAGCGTCTTCCTGGCGGACTGGGCGGACTGGAGCACGCAGAGCACGAAGGTGGTGAACATCTCGCAGTACTACACCGACCTGCAGAACGGGACGCTTCCGAGCGTGGTGTTCCTGGAGCGGGCGTCGCAACTGAACCTGGATGAGCACCCGACGCAGAACATGCAGAAGGGGGCGGCGAACACGAAGAAGCTGATCGACGCGCTGATGGCGAGCTCGGCGTGGTCGTCGAGCGTGTTCCTCCTGACGTTCGACGAAGGCGGCGGGTTCTACGACCATGTGAAGCCGCAGCCGGCGGTGAAGCCGGACGCGATCGCGCCGCTTTGGCGGTCGACCGACATCAAGGCGAATTTCGACCAGACCGGGTTCCGCGTGCCGCTGATCGTGGTGAGCCCGTGGGTGAAGCCGCACTACGTGTCGCACGTGGTGCGGGACAACACGGCGATCCTGAAGCTGATCTCGGTGCGGTTCGGGCTGACGCCGCTGACGGCGCGCGTGTCGGCGCAGGACGACATGACGGAGCTGTTCGACTTCGTCAACCCGCCGCGGCTGGCGATCCCGAGCCTGCCGGCGCAGCCGACCAGCCTGGTGTGCGACAAGACGAAGGAGAAGGCGCCGGGGTTCTAGGGATTGTCGATTTGCGATTTTCGATTGTCGATTTGGGCGCGGCGGAGGAACGCCGCGCCCGGTTTTTTGGGCCGGTGGGTTGAAATCGGGGACGCAGGCGGACTAGGCTAGGCGCACGAGAAGTGACGGCCGCCGGCGGTTGATGCCTGCGGCCGTCGCGCGCTACGTGGGGGTAGCGCGGATGCTAGATCGTCGACAGCGGTACCAGATCGACGTGCACAAGCCTGCCAAGCAGGACGCGCAGGAGCGCGTCCACAACTGGAACGAAGTCTACGAGACCTACACGCCCGAGCTTGCGGTGCTGGAGGCGCAGCGGTGTCTCTTGTGCGAGCACGCGCCGTGCATGCAGGCGTGCCCGCTGCACAACGACATCCCAGGCGCGTTCTTCCACCTCGGCAACGGCGACGTGCTGGCGGCGGCGGAGACGTTCTACGAGACGTCGAACATGCCGGACGTGTGCGGGCGCATCTGCCCGCAGGAAAAGCTGTGCGAGGGCGCATGCGTGGTGGGCGCGCGCAAGCCGCCGGTGACGATCGGGAAGCTCGAGGCGTACGTGGCGGATTACGTGCGGCACAACTACGGGCACCTGCGGCGGGAGCGCGCGGCGCCGACGGGGAGGCGGGTGGCGGTGATCGGCGGCGGTCCGGCGGGACTGACGGTCGCGGAAGAGCTGGCGGTGCGCGGGCACAGCGTGACCGTCTACGAGATGTGGCCGATGCCGGGGGGCCTGCTGCTCTACGGCATCCCGAATTTCAAGCTCGACAAGGGAGTGGTGCTGGCGAAGCTCGAGCACCTGCACGAGCTGGGGGTGGAGTTCGTCTGCAACTACCACGCGGGGAAAGAGCACCCGGTGGAGGACCTGCTGCATGCGGGCGCGCACGGCGCGGGCTACGACCTGCTGTTCCTCGGGTACGGCGCGGTCAAGGGCGGCGCGATGAAGATCGAGGGCGAGCACCTGAAGAACGTGTACCAGGCGACGGAGTACCTGGTGCGCGGGAACCTGCCGCCGGAGCTGCTGCCCGCGCAGTGGGCGAACGACGCGGATGCGAAGCCGCACGTGGGGAAGGTGACGGTGGTGGTGGGCGCGGGCGACACCGCGATGGACTGCGTGCGGACCGCACGGCGGCTGAATCCCGAGACGCAGGTGTACTGCCTCTACCGGCGGACGGAGGCGGAGATGCTGGGGCGGATGGAAGAGCGCGTCCACGCGAAGGAAGAGGGCGTGATCTTCGAGTGCCTGACGCTGCCGATCCGGTTCGTCGGGGGAAAAGACGGCGAGGTGGTGGCGGCGGAGTGCGTGCGGATGGAGCTGGGCCCGCCGGACGCGAAGGGCCGGCGGTCGCCGGTGCCCATCCATGACTCGAATTTCACCATCGCGTGCGACACGGTGGCGCTCGCCATCGGTTACAACGCCGACACCGAGATCCCGGAGACCACGCCGGCGCTGCACACCACGAAGTGGGGCACGGTGGTGGTGAAGAGCGAAGAGACGGGCGAGACCGAGCGCGAGGAGATCTACGCGGCGGGCGACGCGGTGCGGGGCGCGGACCTCGTGGTGACGGCGGTGGCGGCGGCGCGCAAGGCGGCGGCGAGCATGGACAAGAAGCTGGCGGGGATGGCGGCGCAGCCGGCGGCGGAGCGGAACGTGGCGTAGTCTTCAGACTTCAGACTTCAGACTTCAGGCCGACCCTTCAAAGTGGATTGGCTGACGTCTGAAGACTAGATGCCGAGCTTCTTGACTTCTTCCTGGTAGTACTTGCGGTAGAGGATGTCCCACTCCTGCGTGCCTTCCAGGATGGTGCGTTTCTGGGACTCGATCTTGGCGCGGGCGGCGCGATCGATCTGCACCTCGGCGCGCAGCAGGTCTTCGAGGTAGGTGCGGGTCTGCTGGCGGATGGTGTTGGGATCTTCGATGAACTCGACCTGGTCGAGGGTCTTGAGGGCCTCGGCGACGGCGCGTGCGAGGACGTTGAGCTTGTCGCGCGAGATGCGGATGCCGCTCTCGATCCTGGTCTGCTCGATGCGCACCTAGATCACCGCCTTGTACTTGCGGACGAGCTCGTTCTTGACCTTTTTGAACATCTCCTGGTAGCTGGCGCCGGAGCGGTTCATCTCGTCCTGGTACTGCTCGAGGATGACGCGGACCTCGTCGTTGATGCGGTCTTCGACGGAGAGCTCGTCGAGCAGGGCCTGGGTGACGCGCGCAGTGGTGCCAGGGACGTCGTCCGTGGCGATCTGCTCGCCGGCGATCAGCTTTTTGGTGAGCTCGCGGCCCAGGTAGGCCACGTATTCTTTCGAGAAGAGCATTCGGATGCGTCTGCGCGTGTGGTGCTAACTTTTTAGGATAGCATAGAGGGTCGTCGGCCGTCGGCCCCGAGTCGCCGGCCGCGAAGTTTCTGGCCGAGAGCCGATCCACGACCGACAACGCTTTGCCATGCAAGACGACCTCAGCACGATCAAAGACGACATGGTGGCCTTCATCGAGGGCCACGGCATGAAGCGCTTCCACGGCTACGTGACCGAGGAGGTGGACTCGGTGATGTGGCGGCAGCCGGAGTCGCCGGACGAGTGGAAGGACTTCGTGGAGCTGGCCAAGGCGGCCGCCGCGCCCTTCCTGACGATGAACGACGCGATGCTCTCGCGCGCCGACCTCGACACGCTCATCAACCGGCTGAAGAACGCGACCTTCCCGGAAGAAGACGACATCGAGGAAGCGCAGTACCTGAAGACCTTCGTCGGGAAGACCGGGTTCGTGCAGCTGGGGTGGCCGTTCCAGGGCGTGATGTTCCTCTACGAGCTTTCCACCGAGTGGTACGAGCGCTACCAGCGCCTGCTGGATTCGGCCGAGGGCATGGGCGGGCTGGTCATCGACGAGCACGACGAAGACGACGAGCACTAGGCGTGCAGTGGACGTATCGCACCCCGGACCCCGCGGTCGTCAGCCGGCTCACCTCCGAGGCCGGGCTCTCACCTGTCATCGCGCGCTTGCTGGCGCAGCGCGGCATCGCCACGCCGGAAGCGGCGCAGGCCTTCCTGCATCCCCGGCTCGAAGACATGCACTCGCCGTACGCGATGGCGGGGATGAAGGCGGCGGTGGAGCGCCTGCTGGCGGCCATCGAGCGCGGGGAAAAGATCCTCATCTACGGCGACTACGACGTGGACGGGACGAC
>DATIBR010000027.1 GCA_035457425.1 Terriglobales bacterium | reverse complement strand
CAAAGGGGAGCTCTCATGCTGAGGGCGCATTGGCGGCAGATTTCATTTCCCGATTGATGGACAAGGCTCGAAGAGGCGCGACAATCGACGCGTTTGAGACCGCGATGGGAGTAGAGCTGCTGAAACTGAAGCCATCCCTCGGGAAAACACCAAAGGAAGCACTGCTCACAGCAGGGATGTGGCTCGACGTTCCTAAGCCGCCAAAATTCGAAAACATCCACCTGCTAATTGGTGATCCTGACGCCGTAATGCTGGCTGATATCTTCCCAATCGAATACTGGATCCAAGCGTACGAAGCACACCGATATCGCATTCGCGTTTTTGCTTTTTCTGAATACTTGCCGGAAGCAAGAATTGCGGTGAAGGCAGCTATCAAGATAGTGATGAAGATCACTTCAAATAGTTACTTGGAGACAGTCGTCCAAGCGCGTTAGCTGCTAGATGTCCAGGTTCTTGACGTCGAGGGCGTTCTCTTCGATGAACTTGCGGCGGGCCTCGACGTCCTCGCCCATCAGCGTGGTGAAGATGGCCTCGCACTCGGCGATGTCTTCGAGCTTCACCTCGAGCAGCGTGCGTTTCTCGGGCTGCATGGTGGTGTCCCAGAGCTGCTCGCTGGTCATCTCGCCCAGGCCCTTGTAGCGCTGGACGGTGAAGTCCTTCTTGCCCTCGTTGAGGACGTAGTCGAAGAGCTCGCGGACGCTGGTCTTCTCGACGACTTCGTCGGCGGAAGCTTTCTTCTTGGCCTGGGCGGCCTTGGGGGTCTTCTTGGCGGTCTTCTCGCGCTCGGCGCGCTCGGCGTCGCTCTCGGCCTCGTCGCCGTTGGATTCCGCGGCCGCGCCCTTGGGCACCGCCTGGATGATGAACGGCGGCTCCATGTACTGCTCGATCTGCTTGTACTTGGAGACCATCTGGCGGTACTCGGGCGAGCTGATGAGGGCCCAGTTGATGCGCCGCTCGGCGCCCTGGGAGTCGACGAAGACGAGCTGCCAGAGGTTGTGCTCGTCGTCGAACTCGGTCTTGACGGACTTGAAGCCCTGGTCCTTGACGAGCAGCTTGAGGAGCTTCTCGAGCTTCTCGACTTTCTTGGGGGCTTCCTTCTTGGTGCCTTCGAAATCGGCGCGGGCGGCGAGGCCGACGTGGGGAAGCAGGTCGGTGACCTTCTCGTCGCGCAGGCGCTTGTCGACCTTCTCGAAGAAGTCGAGGTAATCCTTGAGGACGGTCATGAACTTGGCGAGCTCGGCGCCTTCGAGCTTGGCGGCGCCTTCGCCGTAGCGCACGACGATGCCCTCGGAGGCGCGCTTGACCATGACCTTGACGAACTCGCGGTCGTCCTTGATGTACTGCAGCGACTTGCCCTTCTTGATGGAGTAGAGGGGGGGCTGGGCGATGAAGACGTGGCCGCGCTTGATGAGCTCCTGCATGTGGCGGAAGAAGAAGGTGAGCAGGAGGGTGCGGATGTGGGAGCCGTCGACGTCGGCGTCGGTCATGAGGATGATCTTGCCGTAGCGCAGCTTGGCGGGATCGAAGTCGTCCTTGCCGATGCCGGTGCCGAGGGCGGTGATCATGGCGCGGATCTCCTCGTGGCCGAGCATCTTGTCGTAGCGCGCTTTCTCGACGTTGAGGATCTTGCCCTTGAGCGGCAGGATGGCCTGGAAGCGGCGGTCGCGGCCCTGCTTGGCGGTGCCGCCGGCGGATTCGCCCTCGACCAGGAAGAGCTCGCAGCGCTCGGGCGCGCGCTCGGAGCAGTCGGCGAGCTTGCCGGGGAGGCCGCCGCCATCGAGCGCGCCCTTGCGGCGCGTGAGGTCGCGGGCCTTGCGGGCGGCTTCGCGCGCGCGCGCGGCTTCGATGGCCTTGTTAATGATCTTGCGGGCGACGGTCTGGTTCTGCTCGAAGAAGGCGCCCAGGCGCTCGTTGACGAAGGCCTGCACGACGCCGGCGATATCGCTATTGAGCTTGCCCTTGGTCTGGCCTTCGAACTGGGGCTGCGAGAGCTTGACGCTGATGACGGCGACGAGGCCTTCGCGGACGTCGTCGCCGGTGAGCGACTCCTTCACGTCCTTGAAGAGGCCGAGCTGCTGGCCGGCGTAGTTGATGGTGCGGGTGAGCGAGGTGCGGAAGCCGGAGAGGTGCGAGCCGCCGTCAACGGTGTTGATGTTGTTGGCGAAGGAGAAGACGGTCTCAGAGTAGCCGTCGTTGTATTGCAGCGCGATCTCCATGGCGACGCCCTGGCGCTCGGCTTCCATGTAGATGGGCTTGTCGTGCAGCACCTGCTTGCCGCGGTTGAGGTGCTTGATGAACTCCGCGATGCCGCCGGTGTACTTGAACTCGACCTTCTTGGCCTCGCCCGTCTTCTTGTCGGCCTCGCGCTCGTCGGTGAGCGTGATGGTGAGGCCCTTGTTGAGGAAGGCGAGCTCGCGCAGGCGGTTGGAGAGCGTGTCGAAGTTGTACTGCGTGACGGTGAAGATGTCGCGGTCGGGCAGGAAGTGGACGCTGGTGCCGCGCTTCTTGGTGGAGCCGGTCTTCTTGAGCTTGGTGGTGGGCTCGCCCTTGGAGTAGGACTGCTCCCAGACGGCGCCGTCGCGCCAGATCTCGAGGTCGAGCTGGTGCGAGAGCGCGTTGACGCAGGAGACGCCGACCCCGTGCAGGCCGCCGGAGACCTTGTAGGTGGAAGAGTCGAACTTGCCGCCCGCGTGCAGCTTGGTCATCACGACCTGCGCGGCGGGGACTTTCTCGCCGTCGACGTCCATCGGCTCGACGGGAATGCCGCGGCCGTTGTCGACCACGGTGATGGAGTTGTCGATGTGGATGGTGCAATCGATCTGGTCGGCGTGGCCGGCGAGCGCTTCGTCGACCGAGTTGTCGACGACTTCGTAGACGAGATGATGCAGGCCGAGATCGCCGGTGGAGCCGATGTACATGGCGGGACGCTTGCGCACGGCTTCCATGCCGCCGAGCACCTTGATGGAATCGGCGGTGTAGTCGCCGTTGCCGTTCCCGGCCGCCGCTTTTTTCGCTTTCGTCTCTGCTTTCGCCATCGCTTTCGCGGTCGCTACCCCTGAATCCTTGGTCGCCATGCCCTGCCTTTTTCACCCGGATGAAGACACAGTTCGAGCCCCGCGCGAGCCCGTGGGGCGCTCGCCCGGATTAAATCCAACTTGTTGATTAATAAGTCACTTAGCGGATGCTCGAGCACTCTCGATTATAGCACAAGGAGGGCTGCTCCGGAGGCAGGCGCGGAGGGAGGAAATGGTGGTAACCGAGGGCGCCCGGAAAGTCGCTAAGTGACCGCTAGGACAGGTCTTATCAGGTCGGGTACATGTCCTTTCGTACCTGGCCTGGATGGGCGGTTGCGCCTGTATACTCCCGCCGGCGGAATATACCGCTTCCGTTCGGCACCAAACCTTGAAAAACCCCTATTCCTGAGGAGATAGACAATGAAGAACACTGTTCGCGCTGCGCTCGTACTGCTCATGATCGCCGGCGGTTACGCCGGAGTCGCGACCCCTGCTCCCGCGATGACGCAGCCGCCGCAAATCACGGTCCAGGAGGGTTCGGCACCGAAGCCCTGCTACCCCACGCCGAACAATCCCTGCCCGCCTCCGATCATCATCCAGGAGTAGGGACGCGCGGTACCGTGGTACATGTCCCAGGGTAACCTCGGAAGGAACCTAGGACACCAATCTAGCTATTGCGAGGCCTTCCCGGGCGGAGTAGCATTCGTCTCCCCTCGGAGGCAGGCCCATGTCCGCGCAGACATTAAGTCTGATCTTTTGGATCGCAGGTCCCGTCCTGCAGACGGCGATCTGCGTCTTCCTGTGGCGCAAGAACCTGCGCCAGCGCTATCCCATCTTCTTTGCCTACAACGTGCTGCACGTGGTCACCGCGATTGGGTTGTTCGGGGTGGCGCTGACGGGTTCGGCGAAGGGCTATTTCTTCGCCTACTGGACGGTGAACGCCCTGCATGTGGGAGTGGGCTTCGGGGTGATCTACGAGCTGTTCCGCACGGCACTGAAGCCGTACCACGCGCTGCGCGACCTGGGCACGATGATCTTCCTGTGGGCGGGCGCGGTCATGCTGCTGGTGGCCTCGATGATGGCGATGAGCGGCGCGGCGCCGAACGAAGCCAGCCGCATCGTGGCGGGCGTGCTGAGCCTGGAGCGGAGCGTGCGCCTGGTGCAGTGCGGCCTGCTGCTGTTCCTGCTGCTGTTCGGCACCAAGCTGGGATTGACGCTCCGGCATCGGACCTTCGGGATCGCGTTGGGAGTCGGGATCTATGCCTCCACCGACCTGCTGCTGGTGAACCTGCGCGCGCACTACGGGCAGGAATGGAACCAGGTCTACAGCCTGCTGGGCGCGGGGATCTGGATCATGACGTGCGCGAACTGGCTGTATTACGTGGTGCGTCCGGAGCCGGCGCCGGTGATGATGCCGTCGATGGCGCAGGCGCGGCCCATCCTGCAGCGCTGGAACGAGGCGCTGGCGGAGGCCGCTGCCGGCTACAGCTCGGCGACGCCGCGCATCGATACGCCCGACCCGTTCACCTCGACGGTGGAGAAGACGGTGGAGCGCGTGCTGCGCAACGGGATCCGCTCGGGAAGATAACCGCTACGAACTGCCAAGGCCGGACGAGAGTCCGGCCTTTTTCATTGCGCGCTCACGATGCCTGGCGGGCGGACTTGAGGCGGAAGCTGACGCGGATGCGGGCCTCGACCTCGACGGCGGCGCCGTCGGTGACCTGGGGGTCGAAGGTCCACTGCTGGACGGCCGCGAGCGCGGCGTCGTTGAGCAGCGGGTGTCCGCTGAGGACGGTGGCCTCGAGCACGTGGCCGTCCACGCCCACGACCACGCGCACGAGCACGTCGCCCTGCACGTTCTGACTGAGCGCCTCGGCGGGATAGACCGGCTCAACCTTGTGGCGGAGGCGCGCGCGCAGCGCGGTCTCGGTCTGCGTGACGCGCTGGACGGCGCCCGGGCGCGGCTGCGTGATGATGACGGGCTCCTCGTCTTCCTGTGCGCTCTCGGGCGGGAGGAAGCGGAAGGAGTCGACGGTGTCGGCGAGGCGGTCGACCGCGTCGAAGGTGGCGCCGCGGAGGATGAGCAGCAGCATCTGGCCGTTGACGGCGCCGGCGACCTGGGTCTCGAAGGCGTCGGGCGGGGCGGCGGCGCCTTCCTGCGTCACCTGCCAGTCGAGGCGCTCGAAGCGCCAGCTGTGGAGCTCGAGCGGCGCGGGCTCGCCCAGCTGCTTGCGGGCGCGCGGCGCGTTGGCCGGGCCGCGCGTGGCGAGCGAGTGCTTGAGCAGGAAGCTGTGCGGGTCGCGCAGCTGGTCGGGAAGCCCGGCGAGCGGCACGGCGTAGAGCGCGAGGTGCTGCTGCGCGTCGGGCGAGACGGCATGGAGCAGCGGCATGCCCTTGCCGGGCTCGGCCGGGAAGGGCGGAACGGTGGCGACCCAGCCCGCCGGCGGCGTGAACTCGACGCCCAGGGTGCGGTTGAAGAAGTGTCCGTTCTCGAGCGAGCCGGGCGCGGCGAGGACGCGGATGGTGGTCTGCTGGGAAGCGCCGGCCTGCGCCGCGCCCGGGAGCGCGAGCGCGAGGCACAGCCCCGCCGGCAAAAGAAGATTCCGCATGAATGGTTCGATTGTAACCGGCGGCGCGGCGGTGGGCGTGGTTCCTCGACCCAGAGAAAGGCCGCGCCGAAGCGCGGCCCCATCTGGCGGGCGATTCGCCCGCCCCACACGAGCACGTCAGATGCGCATGGGCATGACGACGTAGCGGTACTTGAAGTCGGCGGCTTCTTCGGGGCGCATCTGTCCGGCGGACTGGGCGTCCTTGAACTCGAGGCGCACTTCGCCGCCGCTGGTGGCTTTCAAGAAGTCGAGCAGGTAGGCGGAGTTGAAGCCGATGGTCATGGCCTCGCCGTTGTAGCTGGTCTCGATGGAATCTTCCGACTCGCCGGTCTCGGTGGAGGAGGAGGAGACCTTGATCTCGCCCTTATCGAGCTTCATGCGGATGGCGCCGGAGCGCTCGTCGGCGAACTGCGCGACGCGCTGGATGGCGGCGGCCAGGTCCTCGCAGCGCAGGATGACGAACTTGTTGTTGTCCTTGGGGAGGACGGCTTCGTAGTTGGGGAACTGGCCGGTGAGCTGGCGCGAGGTGAGCAGGCGCGAGCCGATGCGGAAGAAGAGCGTGGAGTCGTCGCGCGCGAACTCGATGGCCTCGACGTCGGAGGTCGCGAGCAGGGCGGAGATCTCGGCCATGGCCTTCTTGGGGACCAGGACCTTGAGCTCGCCGGAGACTTCCACCTTGGCGGCGCCGGTCTCGATGTGCGCCAGGCGGTGGCCGTCGGTGGCGACCATGGTGATGGATTCCGGCTTGAGCACCAGCAGGGCGCCGTTCAGCGTGTAGCGCGACTCCTCGTTGCTGATGGCGAAGATGGTCTTCGCGATCATGGTGCGGATGACGGCGGCGTTCAGTTTCACCACGCCCGCGGTGGGGAAGACGGGCAGGGCGGGGAAGTTGGCGCGGGCCATGCCGACCATCTTGGTATTGGAGCGGCCGCTGCGGATCTGCACCCAGTGGTTCTCGAGTTGCTTGATGGAGATATCGCCATCGGGCAGCAGCTTCACGTAGTCGTAAAGCTTGCGTGCCGGGATGGTGCAGGAGCCTTCCTTCTTGACCTTCGCCGGGCAGGCGGTGCGGAGCGAGAGGTCGAGGTCGGTGGCGGTGATGGAGAGCTTGTCGCCGGCGGCTTCGAAAAGGAAATTGGACAGGATGGGAATGGTCGTCTTGCGCTCGACGACGCCCTGCGTGGCGGTGAGCTCTTTGAGCAAGTCGAGTTTGCTAACGGTGATCTCCATCATCGTTCCTGTCTCGGTCGGCGCTCCCGTACTGGTCGAAGCCATGGCTGAAGGCATTGCAGTGCTCCCGACTGATGTTCCTTATATCAAATCAAAAATCTTAAAAACCAGTAGTAACAGTAGGTGGACCGGAAAACTGGAAATCAATCCTAATCCACTCACCCATCACTACTTCTACCGCCGGCGCCGCCCCATCGCAGGGACCTTTCACGGTTGGCGCCGCTGCTGAACTTGGAACAACTTTCTATTCGGACCCTGCTGCCCACATCTTCCACACGCTCTCCACATCCCGGCGCGAGAAAACCGGATGGTTACGCGGAAAACGCGGCGCAAACCGCCGCTACGTAGTCAAAGTCTCGGTCAGTTTGTTGAGCAGCCTGTTCAAATCCTTGTCGTTCTTGCGCACGGTCTCGATCTTGTCGACCGAGTGCATGACGGTGGTGTGGTGCTTGCCGCCGAACTGGCGGCCGATCTCGGGCAGCGAAGCCTCCGTCAGGTGCTTCGCCAGGTACATGGCGATCTGCCGCGGGTAGACGATCTGGCGCGAGTTGTTCTTCGCCTTGATCTCCGGGACGCGCAGGCCGAACTGCTCCGAGACCGCCTTCTGGATGGAATCGATGGTGACCTTGCGCGACTGCGCCTCGATGAAGTTCTTGAGCACCTGCTGGACGGTCTGGATGTTGATCTCGGTGCCGGTCAAGGAGGAGTAGGCGATGAGCCGGATGAGGGCGCCTTCCAGCTCGCGCACGTTGGAGCGGATGTTGGAGGCGATGAAGAGGGCGACCTCGGTGGGCAGTTGCACGCGCTCCGATTCCGCCTTCTTCTGGAGGATGGCGACCTTGGTCTCGAGGTCGGGGGGCTGGATGTCGGCGATCAGGCCCCACTCGAAGCGGTTGCGGAGGCGGTCTTCGATCTCGGCGAGCTCCTTGGGCGGGCGGTCGCTGGCGATGACGATCTGCTTCATGCCCTCGTGCAGCGCGTTGAAGGTGTGGAAGAACTCCTCCTGGGTGCGCTCCTTCTGGGCGAGGAACTGGATGTCGTCGATGAGCAGCACGTCGACGTGGCGGTACTTGTCGCGGAAGCTGGTCATCTTGTCGTAGCGCAGCGAGTTGATCATCTCGTTGGTGAACTTCTCGCTGGAGCAGTAGCAGATGGCGGCGTCCGGGACACGCTTCTTGATCTCGTGGCCGATGGCCTGCATGAGGTGGGTCTTGCCCATG
Organism: Terriglobales bacterium; assembly: GCA_035457425.1. NCBI lineage: Bacteria > Pseudomonadati > Acidobacteriota > Terriglobia > Terriglobales > Terriglobales bacterium. The sequence goes on along the minus strand of DATIBR010000027.1, from coordinate 4,505 downwards.
CCGACGCCGCCATAGAGGAAGAGCGGGTTGTAGGCCTTGGAGGGGCGCTCGGCGACGGCCTGGGCGGCGGCGTGGGCGAACTGGTTGCCGGCGCCGATGACGAAGGCGTCGAAGGTGTAGCGCTGGTTGAGCTGCGCGGCGCCGTCCCAATCGAAGCGCGCCTGCGAGCCGGTGCGGACCGCGCCGCCGTTGGGCCCGGCGCCGACGGGAGCGAAGCCGCCGTCGGGCCGCGTGGGCGCGGGCGGGTTGAGCTCCTCCGGGGTCATGTACTTGACGTCGGTGAAGCCGAGCTTGAGATCGTCGATGGCCTCGGCGATGTGGTCGGCGTAGCGCTCGCCGATGTTGCGGAACTCCGCGGTCGGCACCCGGATGACCAGCACGTCGCCTTCGGCGTGGCTGAAGCGCGTGGGCTTCAGCCAAGTGTCGAAACTGTGCCGGTTGATCTTCTTCTCGAGCGCGGAAAGGATCCGGACCCAGGGATTGGCAGTCGCGGTAGCGGTAGACGAAAGAGACATGGCCAAGCCTTATCGTTCCTGGCGCGCGTACAGGTCAGCGCAGCCTGTGAAAAAGTGGTTTCTCGAACAGCACTCCCTGACGCCTCGGGCTGGATGGAACCGCCAAAGACTGGAGAGAGCCGTCGCTTGTTGCAAAAGCCGTTGCCGGCTGGGCAGCGGGTAAGAGTTCGTTACCGATCAGGGGACAAGAAATCGTTTCGACTGTGCCGCATCCTACCACGAATAAATTTTGTGTGGATAAGTCCGCGCGCAGAGTTTCTAAAAAATTTTTCGAGCGTTGTTAGACTCCGCGCGCGTGCTTGTCAAGTAGCTGTGAAGTAACTGCAACGCGACTTGTGCAAGGACGGGTGTCATGCTGAGCGCGCAGCGCGCAGCATCTCACCGGTGAGAGCCTTCGCCCGCCGCAGGCGGGCCCAGGATGACACTCACGCTAGAGGTATCTTTCGCGCACGATGCGGAAGTGGTGATTGGCGTGGCCGGCGGTGATGAAGGCGAGCGCGCGCACGGAGAAGCGGTTGTCACTGGCGATGCCGGCTCGCATCCAGGCTTCCGGCGGCAGGTTCTCGAAGAGCGCGACGGAGGCGGCGCGCACGCGCCGGAACTCCTCGACGTGGCGCGACCACGGCGTCCGGTCGGCCGCGGCGCCGGCGACGGCGACGTCCTGATCGAAGCCGGGCAGGGGCGTGGTGAAGCCGCGCGCGAACCAGAGCGCGCGCAGCGTGAACACGCGCTCGGTGTCGGTGACGTGGCTCAAGACCTGCTTGATGCTCCACTTGCCGGCGGCATAGCGGTGGAGCGATCTCTCCTCGGAGATGGCGGAGAGCATGGTGAGGGAGCTGTCGTAGTCCTGGACGGCGGCGACGGGGTCGTCGCCCTTGGCCTGGTCGACGTAGCCGGCGTAGTAGGCGGCAAATTCGTCTGCTGCTGGTCTTCCCTTCATCGAGAACCCCCCTTCACCACGAAGGACCACAAAGGAGGTTCTTGAAAGGTCCATCCTTCGTGGACCTTCGTGACCTTCGTGACCTTCGTGGTTCAAGATTCTAATCATGGCGGCGCGTTGCTGCTGGCGCGACCCGTCCTATATACTCAACGTTTGTTTCCCCGCACTTTTTCCCGTTAGGAGAGTAGTCCTCCGATGCCGAAGCGCACATTCCAGCCGAACCGCCGTCGCCGCTCGAAGAAGCACGGCTTCCGCAGCCGCATGAAGACGCAGGGCGGCCGCAAGGTGCTCGCGCGCCGCCGCGCCAAAGGGCGCAAGCGCGTGAGCGTGAAGCCTGGTTTCCGGGAATAGACTTCCGATCCCACCCTTTGCTCGGCCAGAATCGGGCCTCGCAAAGGATGGGGCACCCCAAGCCGTGAACGCCTCCCCATCGCAGAGCTTCCCCAAGTCGGCGCGCCTGCTGCGGCGCGCGGATTTCGTCCGGGTGTACGAGCAGGGCCGGCGGCACTTCGGTCCCAACATGACCTTCTTCTATCTCGAGCGCGAGGGTGCGGCGCGGCCGCGCGTGGGCTTCACGGTGAGCCGCGCGCTGGGGGGCGCGGTCGAGCGCAACCGCATCCGGCGGCGCGTGCGCGAGGCGGTGCGGATGAACCTGACGCACCTGCGGCGGGCGGCCGACGTGGTGATCAATCCGAAGCGCTCGGCGAGCCAGACGGAGTTCCCGGCGCTGGTGGCGGAAGTGGCGAAAGGATTCAGCGTGATCGAGCGGGGTGCGAAGTGAAGCGGGCGCTGATCGCGGTGCTGCGCGCCTACCAGCGGTGGGTCTCGCCGGCGCTGCCGCCCTCGTGCCGCTACACGCCGACGTGCTCGCAGTACGCGGTGGAGGCGATCGAGCTGCGCGGCGTGCTCGTGGGGACGGCGCTGGCGGCGTGGCGCGTGTTGCGCTGCCATCCGTTGGTGAAGGGCGGGTACGACCCGGTGCCGGTCGCGAGTTCCGAGTTGCGAGATGCGAGTAGCCGAGTGAAGAGTTGAACGAGCAACTGCAAAATCCGAACGAAGATCCGGGGCTGCAGAAGCGGCTGCTGCTGGTGTTCGCGCTGACGTTCGTCATCATCCTGGCGACGCAGCCGCTGCTGCGGAAGTTCGCGCCCCAGGTGCTGGAGCCGCCCAAGCAGGAGCAAAATCAGCCGGCCGCGGGCGGCGGGCAACCGGCCGCGAATCCTGCTGCGCCCGGCCAACCGAGCCCGACGCCGCAAGGGGCAGCGGCCGGCGCCAAGCCGCCAGCCGCCAGCGCGCAGGTGAAGCAGGCGGCGGGGGAGAGCGAAGTCGTGGTCGAGAACGACCTCTACAAGATCACCTTCACCAACCGCGGGGCGCAGGTGAAGTCGTGGGTGCTGAAGAAGTACACCGACGACCACGGCAAGCCGCTGGACCTGGTGAACCGGCTCGCGGCGGAGAAGTACGGGTATCCGCTGTCGCTGTTCGCGTATGACGAGGCGCTGAAGAACGAGTTGAACTCGGCGCTCTACGTGCCGAGCCTTACCGGCGAGCACGAGGCGCCGGCGGAGGTGAGCTTCGAGTTCGCCGACGGCGACGTCAGCGCGCGCAAGACGTTCCGCTTCGACCACTCGTACGTGGTGAAGGTGGAGACCGGGGTGACGCGCGGCGGGAGCTACGTGACGGCGTATCCGGCGTGGCCAGGGGGCTTCGGCGATGAGACGCACCCCACTTCCTACGCCGGCGGGCGCATCGACTACTACACCAGCGAAAAGATCGAGCGGCTGGAGCCGAAGAAGGTCGCGGGCGGCGCGACCGTGCAGCCGCCGTTCTACTGGGCGGGAACGCTCGACCAGTATTTCGCCGCCATCTTCCTGCCGGACGAGCCGCAGCGCGCGTCGCTGGTGCTGCTGCACGGCGAGATCGGCCTGCCGGAAGACCTGAACAAGCCCGACCCGAACAAGACCATCAAGGTGCCGGTGCTGGGAGCGGCGGTGGGGACGATGGGCGGTCCGTCGAGCACGCGGCTGTTCGTGGGGCCGAAAGCCATCGACGTGCTGCACGGGGTGCGCGCGGCCGGGACCGCGCCCGGCAGCGTGGGGCCGGACATCGAAGGGGCGCTCGACTGGGGCTTCTTCGGCCTGATCGCCAAGCCGCTGTTCCTGTGGCTGAAGTGGACGCACGCGCACTGGATCCCGAACTGGGGCTGGGCCATCGTCTTTCTCACCGTGATCATCAACGCGGCGCTGTTCCCGCTGCGGCTTTCGAGCATGAAGTCGGCGATGAAGATGCAGAAGATCGCCCCGCAGGTGAAGGCGCTGCAGGACAAGTACAAGAAGTACAAGCTGAATGACCCGCGGCGGCAGGAGCAGAACGCCGAGCTGGCCGCGCTCTACAAGCAGCACGGGGTGAACCCGGTGGGCGGGTGCTTCCCGCTGCTGCTGCAGATGCCGTTCCTGTTCGCGTTCTACACCATGCTGGCGAACGCGACGGAGCTGCGGCACGCGAACTGGCTGTGGGTGCGGGACCTGGCCGGGCCCGACCCGTGGCACCTGCTGCCCGTCGGGATCATCGTGACCATGTTCCTGACGCAGAAGCTGACGCCGCAGGGCGGCATGGACCCGATGCAGCAGAAGATGATGATGGTGATGATGCCGGTGATGCTGGGGTGGATCAGCTGGAACCTGGCAGCCGGGCTGAGCCTGTACTGGGCGGTCGGCAACCTGCTGGCCATCGCGCAGCAGCTGTGGATCAACAACACCGAATTCGGGCGAGAGATGCGAGCCGCGCGCGCGCCACACAAGCCGAGGAAGTAAGGGGGGATTCATGCCGCTAGCCGATAAAGTCGAAGCAGCGAAGCAGATCAATGCGCTCTTGGCGACGCTGGTCGCCGCCGGCGGCTTCCAGCTGAAGTGGCGCATCACCGTGGACCCGGAGTTCCCCGAAGATTCGCCCGAGAAGCCGGTGATCCTGGTGGAGCTGGGCGGGCCGGATTCGCCCGCGGTGCTGGCGCAGAACGCCGAGCTGCTGCGCTCGTTCGAGTACGTGGCGCT